>NZ_JBSGVD010000003.1:73585-313499 GCF_053608285.1 Nocardia sp. NPDC055053
GGGCCGCGGGGGGGGGGGCCCCCCCCCCCGGGCGGGGGCTATTTTGCCCACGCCCCCCCCGGCCGGCCGGGGGGGGGGGGGGCCCGCCCCCCCCCCGCGCCGGGTCCGCGCCGGTTCACCCGCCGCAAGGCCGCCCGGCTCATCGCGCCCTATCTGTATCTCGCGCCTGCCCTGATCCTGCTGGTGGTGTGGACCTACCAGCCGCTGGTGCAGGCCCTGCGGTTGTCCACGTATTCGTGGAATCTGCTGCCGACCGCGCCCATGACGCCGGTCGGCACGGCCAATTACTCCCGGCTGCTGGATCTTCCGGCGTTCTGGGGGTCGCTGGGCCGCACCGCCACCCTGATCCTCGGTCTGGTGCCGTTCACGGTGCTGCTGCCGGTGCTGATCGCGCTGGCCGGCAGGCGGGTGCACGGCCGGGCCCGCACGTTCTACCAGGCGCTGGTGTTCGCGCCGTTCCTCGTCGCGCCCGTCGCGGCGGCGGCGGTGTGGCGGTGGCTGCTGCATCCGGGTTCCGGATTCGTCGACCAGCTCGTCGGTACCGGCCACAACTGGGTCTACGACGCCTCGACCGCGCAGGCCGTGATCATCGTGATCACCGGCTGGCAGCTGCTCGGTTTCGCGGTGCTGGTGGTGTGGGCCGGGCTGGCGGGCATCAGCGGCGACTACAGCGAGGCCGCGCGGGTCGACGGTGCGACACCGGGCCAGATCCGGCGCTGGATCACCCTGCCGCTGCTGTCACCGACCCTGCTGTTCCTGGTGCTGACCACCGTGCTGCTCAGTCCCACCCTGTCGTTCCCGCTCATCGACTCGATGACCCAGGGCGGGCCGTCGCAGGCCACGACCAACATCTACTACCTGCTCTGGGACTACGCGTTCCACAGCTTCGACGCGGGCCTGAGCGCCGCGGCGGGTGTGCTGTTGTTCGCCGGGTTCGGCGCGTTGGCCGCTGTGCTGGTCTGGATCTCGGAAAAGGTTGCCGTTCATGATGATTGACCGTCTCCGCCTGGCTGGCAGCCATCTGCTGCTCGCCGGGACGGCGCTGGTGTGCGTGTTCCCGATCTACTGGCTGTTCGCGACGGCGCTACGCAGGCCCGAGGACGTCACCTCGCTGTCGCCGCTGCCGTGGCCGCTGTCGATCGACAACTACCTCGACGCGGCGCACAAGGTCGATGTCACGGGCCTGATCGTCAACACGTTCGTCGTGGCGATCCTGTCCGCGGCGGGTCAGCTGCTGATCGCGCTGCTGGCGTCGTACGCGTTCGCGATGTACACCTTCCCGCTGCAGCGGCTGATGTACCTGGCGTTCGTTGGCGTCTGGCTGGTTCCGTTCCAGGTCACCATGCTGCCCAACTACATCCTGCTCAACCGGATGGGCCTGATCAACACATTGATCGGCTGTGTCCTGCCGACCCTGTGCTCGGCGCTGGGCGTGCTGCTGTTGCGCCAGCACATGAACGCCTTCCCGAAGGAGCTCATCGCCGCCGCCAAGATCGACGGCCGCTCCTCCTGGGCGATCCTGTGGACGGTCGTCGTCCCCAACCTGCGCCCGGCCCTCGCCGCCCTCGCCATCCTGCTGTTCATCAACGCCTGGAACGAATACTTCTGGCCCGCAGTGGTTCTGCGCCGGTCCAACGATGTCCTCCAGCTCGGCCTGCGCAGTTTCATGGGTACCGAGGGTGACCAGTGGGGCCCGATGATGGCGCTGGCCAGCCTGGCCTGCCTGCCGGTTCTGCTGCTCTACCTGGTGTTGCAGCGCCACATCGTCAACGCCTTCGTGCGGTCGGGCCTCAAGTGAGGCGGCGGAAGGGCTCGATCAGCTGGTCCAGGTAGCCGACCGGATAGTCGGGATGCGCTGCCATGCCGAGCTGTTCGGAGGTGAACCGGCGCCGCGGATCGTAGCTGTAGGTGCGCAGCAGGTGATCCCAGAGCAGCGTGAACAGGCCGAAGTCGACGTCGCCGACGCCGGCCCATTTGAGGTGATGGAAGCGGTGTCCCTCGTTGAGGGCGAGCACGTACTTCAGTGGACCGACTCGGTAGTCGGCGTTGGAATGCTGGAGCAGCAGCTGGATGGCCACGGCCAGGGCCAGCGCGGCGGCGACGTCGACGGGCAGGCCGATCAGGATCAGCGGGGCCACACCGGCGGCCATCTCGGCGGTCTGGTGCAGCGGGTGTTTCATCAGGCCGTTGAGGCCGTAGAACCGGGTGACGCTGTGGTGCACGGCATGGAAGCGCCACAGCACGCCGATCTTGTGACTGGCCAAGTGCACCAGCGTGATTCCGGCATCCGCGATCAGGATGGCGAGGATCACCTGGAGCGGGAACGCCCAGCCGCCCGGCCACAGGCCCGGGGCGGGCACGATCGCGGCGAGCAGCGGGATCACCGCCACACTCACCAGGATCAGCGTCTCGTTCACGACGGCGTGGACGCGGTCGCGGACGCTGTCGGCCTTGGTGCCGTTCCAGGCCGGTTCGTACGGGATGACGCGTTCGACCGCGAACGAGGTGGCGATCGCCACGGCGAGCACGAGCAGCAGCCAGGGTTTCGGGGCGTGCGCGGCGGCGAGGGCGATGCCGATTCCGTTGAGCCCCACCAGCATCAACGGAACGTATCCGTAGCGGGCGAGATTGCGCAGAGCGATGTTCATGCCCCTCAGCCTGGGCGCCGGTCCCCCGACGATGCTTGAACGATTCGGCTGGCCCCGTCGTCCCAGACCACGGCGCCGGTCAGAGCCGACGGCGGCAGACCGAAGATCTCCCGGCAGGTCCGGGTGAGATGCGCGCTGTCGGCGAAGCCCGCCGCGTGCGCGATCGTGGTCAGATCCTGTCCGTCCCGCGCCAGGTGGACGGCATTCATCAGCCGCAGCCACAGGATGTAGCGGCGCAGCGGCAGCCCGACCTGGGCGGTGAACAGGTGGGTGAGCCGGCTCGCCGAGAGGCCGACCGCCGCGGCGACCTCGCCTGGGCGCACCGGGCCACGGGCGACCATCGCGGGCAGCGCGGCCACCGCGGCCACGACACCCGGATGCCGCACGGCGACGGCTCCGCCGCTCGCCGTCGCGAGTGTGCTCAGCAGACCGTCGACGAAGTCCGTCGTCGAGGTGAGCGGACGGGCGGGATCGCGCAGGGCGGGACCACCGGACCACCCCGCGGTCGCCACGCGGCGCACCGCACCGCGACCGGCGGCGGAATCGGGGTCGAGGAATACGACAATCCCTGTCGCACCGCCGGTTTCGACGCGGTGCTCGGTGTCGGGCGGGACGACGATCTCGGCCCCGGTGTGCGATCGGCCGTCGCCGTCGAGCACGGTCACCGGTGCGTCGGCCACCACGATCTGCACGGCGTGGTGCGCGTGGCTTCGCGTGCCGCCGATCGTCCCGGTGAAGGCGAGGACGCCGGGACGGATCACTGCCCCGGCACCGCGCCACGCGGGCACCCGAGGTGTCACTGCCGGTAGGTCGCCAGGAAGCGGCCGATACGTTCGATGATGGCTTCGAGTTCGTCGGCGTGCGGCAGGGTGACGATGCGGAAGTGGTCGGGGCGGGGCCAGTTGAAGCCGGTGCCCTGGACTATGTGGAGTTTCTCCTGCAGGAGCAGGTCGAGGACGAACTTCTCGTCGTTGTGGATGGGGTACATGTCCAGGTCGATGCGGGGGAAGGCGTAGAGCGCGCCCTTGGGCTTGACGCAGGAGATACCGGGGATGGCGTTGAGGGCTTCCCAGGCGCGGTCGCGCTGTTCGCGCAGGCGGCCGCCCGGGAGCGTGAGGTCGTAGATGCTCTGATGTCCGCCCAGGGCGGCCTGGATCGCTTGCTGGGCAGGCACATTCGCGCACAGGCGCAGACCGGCGAGCATCGTCAGGCCCTCGAGGTAGCTCGCGGCGTGCTGGGTGGGACCGGAGACCACCAGCCAGCCCGAGCGCAGGCCGGCGGCGCGGTAGTTCTTCGACAGACCCGAGAAGGTCAGGCACAGCAGGTCGGGGGCGAGCGAGGCGATGGCGGTGTGCTCGAGGTCGTCGTAGTAGATCTTGTCGTAGATCTCGTCGGCGAAGACGACCAAATTGTGCCTGCGGGCGATCTCGAGGATCTCGCGCAGTACCTCCGGCGGGTATACCGCGCCGGTCGGGTTGTTGGGGTTGATCAGCACGATCGCGCGGGTGCGATCGGTGATCTTGGCGGTGATGTCGGCCAGGTCCGGATACCAGTCGGCGCCTTCGTCGCACAGGTAGTGCACGGGGGTGCCGCCATTGAGGGCGGTCGCGGCGGTCCACAGCGGGAAGTCGGGCGCGGGGACCAGGACTTCGTCGCCGTTCTCGAGCAACGCGGTCATCGCCATCATGATCAGTTCGGAGACGCCGTTGCCGAGGAAGACCTCCTCGACGTCGACATCGTCGACGCCCAGGGTCTGGTAGTACTGCACCACCGCGCGCCGGGCCGAGAGCAAGCCCTTCGACGAGGAGTAGCCGGTGGAACTCGGCAGCGTACGCACCATGTCCTGCAACAGGTCCGGGGGCGCGTCGAAGCCGAAGATCAGCGGATTGCCCGTGTTGAGCTTGACCACGTGGTGCCCTTCGGCTTCGAGCCGAGCAGCTTCCTCCGCGACCGGGCCGCGAATCTCGTACGACACTCCCGACAGCTTGCTGGACTGCTTGACCTGCATGAACATCCCTCCGAACCGTGGTTGCCGCACACACTACTTGGTATTTCCAAGATTTCACTTGGTTTTTCCAAGCCTCTGGTTAAAGTAGTACACGTGCCACGCCGAAGCTACGACCACTACTGCGCGGTCAGCCGCGCGCTCGACCTCGTCGGGGACCGGTGGACCCTGCTGGTGGTCCGCGAACTGTGTGCCGGACCGCGCCGGTACAGCGACCTGTTCGCCGACCTGCCCGGGATCAGCACCGACATGCTCGCCACCCGGCTCAAGGACCTCGAGCGCGAGGGCGTGCTCACCCACCACCGCAACGGCATGCGCTCCAGCTACGCGCTGACCGACGCGGGCCTGGCGTTGCGCCCGGTGCTCGACGCGCTGTCGGTCTGGGGCACGCCCCGGCTCGGCGACCGCAAGCCGACCGACGCGATGCGCGCGCATTGGCTGGCGCTGCCGCTGGGCCACGCGGTCGCCGAGATCGTCCCGGCGGGCACAGTGACCGTCCACATCGGTGAGACCGTGCTGCACTACGTGATCACCACCGACGGCATCACCCACCACGACGGCCCCGCACCCTCGCCCGACCGGGAACTGCGGCTGGACCTGGCCGAGGCCACCGAAATCGTTAGCGGCGCCAGGGAACTCCTCGATCCCGCCGAGCCTCGGTAAGTCACGGAAAACAAGGCCTGGCCGTCATGAGAACGGCTGAAGGGTGCGCGTTCCTCGGCTGAAAGACCATCGGTCACGTGTCCGGAAAGAATCGCACCTCCTGGTCATCGGGCGAATCCCGGCAGGTGATGGACGGCGATTCCCGTGGTGCTCTACCATTGTCTCTTGTCGACGGCAGGGGATCAGAGATAGCTGTCGATGGTGAATCTGCGTTGAATTCCCGTACTTTCACGTTTCTTGTCTGGCTTGCTGCATGTCTGCAAATCATCGGCCACAGATTCGGGAGGTTTGCGATGAACGATGAGCGCGATCGATTCGCTGAGCTGTCCGAGGTCAGAATGTGTTACCGCGACGAGGGTGATCCGGCGGGGGAACCGCTGCTGATGATCATGGGGCTCAGTTCGCAGTTGATCCACTGGCCCCAGGAAATCGTCGACCACCTGGGCCGGCGCGGCTACCGGGTGATCCGTCCCGACAATCGCGACAGCGGTCTGACGGAATGGAAAATCACGCCGAGGCAGTACTACCTGAGAGCGATCGCGCGCGACTCGGTCGAGTTGCTCGATCATCTCGGTATCGAGCAGGCGCACGTCGTCGGCGCCTCGCTGGGCGGGATGGTCGCCCAGCTACTCGCGATCGAGCACACCACGCGGGTGCGGTCGCTGTGCTCGATCATGAGCACGCCGCACGTCATCATCGGCATGGCCGATGGTGACGTGCTCCAGGAGCTGACGAAACCGCTGCCACCGGAGCGTGACGAGGCGATCGAGCAGATCGTCGATCTGTACACGCTCATCGGCTCGAAGACCTACGCTGACCGCGAGCGCCGGCGCGCTCTCGCGACTCACGCCTATGACCGCGCGCGCCACGCCGATGGCCCGGCACGCCAAGTGACCGCGGCCATGATCGCTCCCGACCGCAGGAAACGCCTGCAGCAGCTGCGGATGCCCACGCTGGTCATGCACGGCGCAGAGGATTCACTCATCAAGATCGCCGGCGGCGAGGCCACTCACGCCGCGATCCCCGGATCGAGCTACCTGCCGCTCGAGGGGATGGGCCACGACCTCCCCGCGCCGCTGTTCGACGAAATCGTCACGGCCATCGCGGAAAACGCGGCCCGCCGGCCCGCAGTGGTATAAGGCCCACCGCACCTCGGGTCACGTTGCTGCCGGGTGGCCGACGCCAGTCGCCACCCGGTGGTGGGCCTCGTCGGCCGACCGATCGCTGCTGGAGAGCCCGGCGGCAGTGACCGCACCGACAGTAAGCACCGCGATGACCAGTGCCCACACGTAGGCAGCGGAGGTGTTCGCCGCGAGTATTCCCGCCGCCAACGCGCCGGCACTGCCGCAGATCCGCAGGGCGAGTGACTGGACCGAAAGGACTGTGGCGCGTTCCCGGGCGGTCACGGCGCGGTGAGTCAGCGTGTCCAGCAATGGTTCCGGTGCTCCGAGCGCGAGGTAGACGCCCACGTATCCGGCGGCCACCAGGAGCAGGATCGGGGTGCCCAGCGCGGCGACGGCGACGGCGGTCAGAACCAGCGCGACGACCACTGTGCGCCGGACGGACCCGAGCAGCCGCGACAGCGTGGGTGATGCCGCCGACCCGGCCGCCATCGCGAAGCCGCCGAGCGCGGTGAAGACGGCGAAGGCGCCGACGGCCCGGCTGTCCCCGCCGAGACTCGCGGCGATCTGCAACGGTGCCAGCAATTCGACCGCAGCGAGCACGACACCGATGACGCCGCACAGCACCGTGATGCGGCGCAGCACGCTGTTGCGGGCGCAGGTGCCGATGCCGACCCGCACCGTCCGCGGGATATCGGCGAGCACGGCGCGGACATCGGCGCGCGGACGGCGCACCGTCTCTCCGACCCAGGCCAGCTGGACCAGGATCCGGATCACGACGACGCCCGCGGCCACGAGGTAGGGCAACGACAGCGCGAGGACCGGCCCGGTGGACGGCACCGGGGCCCACCCCGCCAGCGCACCGCCCACCAGCGCGCCGACGGCGAGGGCGATCGATCCGGCGGTGCGGCCGTGCGCGAATCCCGACGTCAGGTCCACGTCCTCGTCCACCGCGTGCACAGCATCGACGTACCAGGCTTGCAATGGCCCGGAGTCCAGCGCCCGGCCCGCGGCCTCGAGCAGGATTCCGGTGGCGATGACGAGCACGCTCGTGCCGATCCCGAGGGACACCGCCGACACCAGGAACAGCAGGGAGGCGGCGATCAGCACCGGCCGCCTGCCGACGACATCGGCGAGCCCGCCGGTCGGCAGTTCGAGGGCGGCGGCGGTCAGTCCGTAGGCCGCGAGCAGGGCGCCCATGGTCGCCATGTCGATCCCGCGCGCGGCCAGCAGCAGGATCAGGACCGGTGCGCAGAGCCCGGTCGGCAGCCAGCCGAGGACGTTCAGCGCGACGTAGCGACGGGTGAGTGTGGTGACGGTCGCGTTCACGCGATGACCTCCGAGCGGGAGTCGACGACGGTTGTCCGCAGCGCGCGCGGTCGCTTGCTGAAGCGGTTCCGGTGCCAGCGCAGTTCGGTGACGGGGACGGTGAGCCGGAGCTCGGACAGGCGCGGGAGCAGGACCCCGAGGATGACCTGCGCCTGCTTGCGGGCCAAGGTGGCGCCGGGGCAGTAGTGCGGGCCGTGTCCGAAGGCCAGATGCTTGGTGTCGGTGCGGGACGGGTCGAGGCGATCCGGGTGGTCGAAACGGTCGGGGTCGCGATTGGCGGCGACGAGATCCACCACGACGGCACTGCCCGCCGGGATGACGACGTCACCGACCGACACATCGTCCATGGCGAACCGGGTCCACGTGCCCGCGGTGGGGGTGAGGTAGCGGAACAGCTCCTCGACGACCGAGGGCAGCGATTCCGGCCGCCGGGCCAGCGCGCACTGGAGCCGGGGAGCCATCAGGAGGGTGAGGGTGGCCGTGCTGACGAAGCTGACCGTCGTCTCGTAGCCCGCGACGATCATCAGCGCGGCGGTGCCGACGGCTTCGGCGGCCGAGAGCCGGCCTGCCGCGGTGGCCGCGGCGAGCTCGCCGCACAGATCGTCGCCGGGCTGCTCCGCCCTGGCGGCCAGCAGTGCGGCCAGGTAGGTGTCCAGCGCGGCGGCGCCGGCCGAGCTGACCTCGGGATCCGGCATGGTCGAGTCCTCGGCCCAGGCGAGCACGCGGTCACGGTCTGATTCCGGCACCCCGAGCAGTTCGCAGATCACGGAGAACACCAGTGGAAGCACGAACTCGCCGACCAGGTCTCCGCCGCCGCGGGCGAACAGCGCGTCGAGCAGGTCCGTGGCCCGCGCCCGCATGCGCTCCACGGGGGCGTCGTAGCGGCGGGGCGTGAGCGTGGGCGCCACCGCGCGGCGGAGCCGGGTGTGCCGCGCCCCGTCGCACATCTGCATGCTCGTACTGTGTCGCTGATTCACCGCCGATTGCGCGGCGATATCCGAATGCAGGTCCGTGCCGTTGGCCGGATCATTCGACATCCGGCGGTCCGCGAGGAGCTGTATCGCCGCCTCGTATCCGGTGACGAGATATCGGTTGTCCGCCAGCTCGTGAACCGATTCGATATGCTTGACGCTCATAGGAATTCCCACCTCCACGGTCGGGGGGCGAAGCCGGCTGCTTCGCCCCCGGCGACGACCGAACGGGTGATCAGTACCGGTAGGCGTAGATGAAGCCGGACCGATCGGAATCGACCGCGGGGATGGCGAAGAGTTCCTCGAGCGCGTCCAGCTCGACGGCGATTTCGGTGTCGTGAAGTTCGATGGTGTGCATTTCGGTGTTCCCTTTCTTCGTTCCGTCGCGTTGTGCGGCGGTACATAAAGTGTCGGGAACCAGGTCCTGCCCGGATAGCAACCCTGGGGTGGGTAATTCCGCACCCACCTCGGCGTTCAAGCCGACAACGCCCGGGCATCGTCGGACTGTGCTGATTCGATGCATTCCAGGAACAGCGATACGGCGGGATTCGGTTCGCCGGCACGCCACACCGCGTGCACATCCAGCGTCGGCACGGGATCGAATAATTTCACCGCGACCGAATTGCTGCCGGGCACACCCATTCCCATCGAAATCGCACGTGGGAGCGAGGCGAATCCGACGAGTGAGCGGACCGATACCATGTGCGCGGTGGCGCCGGGGTCGTCGGCCGAATGCGTGATACTGAGCGAGATCCTTGTCTCGGCCGCGGTGCGCAGAATCGTGTCGTACATCGCGGGACACTGTTCCCGCGCGAACAATACGCAGTCCTGGCCCCGTAACTCGGCGAACGCCACACGGGGCCGGTCCGCCCAGCGATGGCGTCTTCCGACGACGGCTACGAGCGGAACCCGGTGCAGCAGGCGGCGATAGCGGAAGTCCGCGGTGCTGGGGTGACCGTAGACCAGGGCCAGGTCGAGTGAGCCGTCGGCGAGGGCGGCCAGTTGTGGCCCGGTCCGCTTCTCCCACAGCGACACCGCGATGTCGGGGTGCCGTTCGGTCATCCTGGTCAGGGCCTCCGGCAGCACATGGCGGCTGGCAGGCAGGTTGTAGCCGATATTGAGGCTGCCAGCGCGACCTTCGGCGGTCGCCCTGGCCGCCTGGGCGGCGCGGTCTAGCTGGGCGACGATCTGGCGGGCCTGGAGTTCGAACTCCCGCCCCGCCGGGGTCAGCCGCACCTCATGGGAGTTGCGGGCGACCAGCTGGACGCCGAGTGACTTCTCCAGCTTCTGCAGCTGGGCACTGAGACTGGGCTGGGTCAG
Source organism: Nocardia sp. NPDC055053 (assembly GCF_053608285.1). Taxonomy (NCBI): domain Bacteria; kingdom Bacillati; phylum Actinomycetota; class Actinomycetes; order Mycobacteriales; family Nocardiaceae; genus Nocardia; species Nocardia sp. NPDC055053. The sequence goes on from NZ_JBSGVD010000003.1 coordinate 83,643, forward strand.
ATGAAGGCGCTGGGCTGCGCGACCGAAATGCAACTCTTCGGCGATGGTGATGAACGAAATCAGGTGTCGGAATTCCATGACGCCGGGCTCCTTCCGAGTACCACCACGCTATCGAGGCCGGATAACCGGTGATGAATACCGATCGCCCAGTAGTCGCCGCGCGCGTTGCCGGTGGGTGAACCCGTCCCGGGCGCGGCGTGGCCGCGGCGGCGCGACGTCGACACGCCTGCTCGGGGAACTCCCCACTCTACCGTGCCTGCCGGCGCCCCGCCGACTTCAGGAGCGTGGCCCGTTGACGACCGCGTAGGCGAAACCGTCCCAGCCTTTGGCGCCCACCGTCTGGACGACCGTCGCGTCCAGGCTCGGCTCGGCGGCGAGCAACTCGACGAGTTCACGGCTCGCGCGCACGTTCGGATCCTCGGAATGCTCGTCGGCCACCGCGCCACCGCGCACGACATTGTCGACGATGATCACCGACCCCGGATGGGTCAACCGCAGCGCCCACTGCACGTAGTTGGCGTTGTTGACCTTGTCGGCATCGATGAACACCAGGTCGAACGGTTCGGTCGCGTCCTCGGCGACCTCAGGCAGGGTGTCCAGCGCCGCTCCGACCCGGATGTCCACCCGCGCACCGACTCCGGCCCGGTCCAGGTTCTCCCTGGCGACCTTGGCGTGGCGCGGCTCGAATTCGAGGGTCACCACGGTGCCCTCGTCGCCGACCGCCCGCGCCAGCCATTCGGTGCTGTATCCGCCGAGCGTGCCGATCTCGAGCACCCGCCGCGCACCGGCGCTCCGGGCGAGCAGATGCAGGAATTTGCCTTGCGGCGGCGAGACATCGATCGCGGGCAGACCCGCGTCGGCGTTCGCGGCGAGCGCCGGAGCGCCGTCGTCCCCGATGAGCGCGTCCACGAGATAGCGGTCGACACCGGCCCAGTCGTTGTCCGTCATGAGCGCCAGTGTGCCACCATCGGGCCACTGTTTCGCGGTACCGAACTCGGACCCGTTTCACCCCGCAGGCTCAGATTTCGTCCGGGCTGACGCCGGTATTTCCGATGCAACAGTAACCGTGTTACCGTTCGGTACGCCGCTGCGCCGTGACCTGGGTCATGATCTATCCCCGCTGCGGCTCAGGACACATCCGCGACGGCGCGGAGGTGGCATCGATGGGAGTGATATGCGGCAATCACGATCGCTGGCGCGCCGGGCGGCGCTGACGGCGGTGGCGTGTCTGGCGGCGGTGGCGGGTCACGGAGCGGTCGCTCCGCAGGTGGCGGCGGACCCGATGAGCGCCTTCTACACGCCGCCCGCGGCGATTCCGGAGACGCCGGGTGCGATCGTGAAGACGCAGCCGATGACGATTCTCGCGACGCCGCCGACCGCGGCGGGCTGGCCGACGCAGGCCCAGCACGTCATGTACACCTCGCGGCTGCAGGACGGCTCCCCCGTCGCGGTGAGCGGCACGTACATCGAGCCGAAGAATCCGTGGCAGGGCGCGGGCCCGCGGCCGACCGTGGTCATCGGGCCAGGCACCTCCGGTCAGGGCGACCGGTGCGCGATGTCGGTGGCGTTCTCCACCGGTATCTCGGTGACCGCCGATCCGCTCGGGCTGTCGGCGAATCAGGAACTGCCGTCCTCGGCGGTGTGGAGCGCGCTCGGCGCGCGCGTGCTGGTCACCGACTACATCGGCCTGGGCACCCCCGGCATCCACACCTACGCCAACCGGTTCGAGAGCGGCCACGCGATCCTCGACGGCGCCCGCGCGGCCAACGCGCTCGGCGGTGTCGGCCCCGAGACGCCGCTGGTGCTGTGGGGTTACTCGCAGGGCGGCGGCGCGACCGCGGCGGCCGCGGAGATGCAGCCCGAGTACGCGCCGGAACTGAACCTGAAGGGCACCTGGGCCGGTGGCCCGGTCGCCGACCTGTCGGCCATTCTGGGCCGCATCGACGGCGCGCTGATCGGCGGCGCGATCGGGTTCGGGATCAACGCCATGCTCGCCCGCTACCCCGACCTCCAGCGGGCCGTGGATCGGGTGGTCAGCCCCTCGGGCCGTGCCATGCTCGAGACGCTGAGCGATTCTTGCGTCGCCGACCTGGTCATCCGTTACCCGTTCCTGAAGACGAATTCGCTGACGGTGGACGGCCGTTCGCTCACCGAGCATCTCGCCGAGATGCCCGAGGCGGCGCCGGTGCTCGCGGAACTGCGTATCGGCAGCTCGAAGCCGGCCACCCCGGTCCTCATCACCAGCGGCCGCAACGACGACACCGTCCCCTACGGGCAGGCCCGCCGCCTCGCCGAGGACTGGTGCGGTCAGGGCGCGACGGTCACCTTCCGCACCAACGAGCTGCCGCCGATCCTGCCGGGCACGACCATTCCGAACCACTTCGGCCCGGAACTGATCGACGGCTTCGGTCCCGACAACGCGGTGACCTACCTGCTCGACCGGCTTGCGGACAAGCCGGTCGGCGGCTGCTCGTTCGACTGAGCGCCGCACCCGAAACCCCGCCGACATCGTGGTCGGCGGGGTTTCGTCGTCAGAACAGGAAGTAGCGCTGGGCCATCGGCAGTTCGGTGGCCGGTTGCTCGGTCCACACCTCGCCGTCGACGCGGACGGTGAAGGTGTCGGGGTCGACCTCGATGTGCGGCATGGCGTCGTTGTGCGGCATGTCGGCCTTGGTGACCCGGCGAACGTTCTTGACCGGCACCAGCTTTCGGCGCACGTCCAGCCGGTTCGCGAGGCCGTCGTCGATGGCCTGCTCGGAGACGAAGTGCAGTGACGTGGCCGCGGCGGCGGGGGCAGCGGCGCCGAACATCGGGCGCGGCAGGACCGGCTGCGGGGTGGGGATGGACGCGTTGGCGTCACCCATCGCGGCCCAGGCGATCATGCCGCCCTTGAGGACCGCGTGCGGGCGGACACCGAAGAACGCGGGCTCCCATAGCACCAGGTCGGCCAGTTTGCCGACCTCCACCGAGCCGATCTCGGCGTCGAGACCGTGCGACACCGCCGGGCAGATGGTGTATTTGGCGATATAGCGCCGCACGCGGGCGTTGTCGGCCGCGCCGTCGCCGGGCAGGGCGCCGCGACGGCGTTTCATCACGTGCGCGGTCTGCCAGGTGCGCAGCACCACTTCGCCGATGCGGCCCATGGCCTGGGAGTCGGAGCCGATCATGGAGATGGCGCCCAGGTCGTGCAGCAGGTCTTCGGCGGCGATGGTGGACGGGCGGATCCGCGATTCGGCGAAGGCCAGATCCTCGGGGATCGACGGGCTCAGATGGTGACAGACCATGAGCATGTCGAGGTGCTCGTCGAGGGTGTTGATCGTGTGCGGCCGGGTGGGATTGGTGGAGCTGGGCAGCACGTTGAGATGCGAAGCGACGGTGATGATGTCGGGCGCGTGCCCGCCGCCCGCGCCCTCGGTGTGATAGGCGTGGATGCCGCGACCGGCGATGGCGGCGACGGTGTCCTCGACGAAACCGGCCTCGTTCAGCGTGTCGGAGTGCAGGGCCACCTGCACGCCCGCCGCGTCGGCCACGGTGAGGCACGCATCGATCGCGGCGGGGGTGGAACCCCAGTCCTCGTGCAGCTTGAAACCCGAAGCGCCCGCGCGCAACTGCTCCCACATGGATTCCTGGCTGACCGTGTTGCCCTTGCCGAGCAGCACGATGTTCATCGGCCAGTGATCGAGGGATTCCAGCATCCGCGCCAGATGCCAGGAACCGGGGGTGACGGTGGTGGCCTTGGAGCCCTCGGCCGGGCCGGTGCCGCCGCCGACGAGCGTGGTGATGCCGCCGCCGAGCGCCTCGTCCATCAGCTGTGGGCAGATGAAGTGCACGTGACAGTCGATGGCGCCCGCGGTGAGGATGCGCCCGTTGCCCGCGATGATCTCCGTCGACGGGCCGACGACGAGGTCAGGATGCACGCCCGACATCGTGTCGGGGTTGCCCGCTTTGCCGATGCCGCAGATTCGGCCGTCGCGGATGCCGACGTCGGCCTTGATGATGCCCCAGTAGTCGATGATCACGACGCCGGTGATGACGGTGTCGGGCGCGCCGTCGGCGCGCGTTGCCCGCGACTGGCCCATCGATTCGCGCAGCACCTTGCCGCCGCCGAACACGGCTTCCTCACCGGCGAGACCCGGTCCGCCGCTGCGGTCTTCGGTGATCTCGATGATCAGGTCGGTGTCGGCGAGCCGGATGCGGTCGCCGGTGGTCGGCCCGAACAGTTCGGCGTAGCGGGCACGGCTCAGTGCGGTCATCGGATCTCTCCCGAAGGGTTCGTGTGGTCACGCATCGAGGCGCCCCGGCGCGTCGGCGCTGATCCCGTACACCTCGCGGGTGCCGCCGAGCGGGACGAGCGAAACACGCTGTGGCAGACCGGGTTCGAACCGGACGGCGGTGCCGGCTGGGATGTCGAGGCGGTGGCCGCGCGCGGCCGCGCGGTCGAAGTCGAGGGCGGCGTTGGCCTGCGGGAAATGCACGTGGCTGCCCACCTGGACCGGGCGGTCGCCGGTGTTGACGACCTCGAGTTCGATGCGGACCGCGCCCGCGTTCAGTTCGATCGTGCCCTCGGCACAGAGGTATTCACCGGGAATCATGGCCTCGCCTAACCGATCGGGTGGTGCACGGTGACCAGCTTGGTCCCGTCGGGGAAGGTCGCCTCGACCTGCACGTCGTGGATCATCTCCGGCACGCCCTCCATCACGTCGTCCCGGCTCAGCACCGACCGGCCAGACGCCATCAGCTCGGCCACGGTCCGCCCGTCGCGCGCGCCCTCGAGCACATGATCGGTGATCAGCGCGACCGCCTCGGGATGGTTGAGCTCGAGTCCCCGCGCCTTCCTGCGGCGGGCCAGTTCGGCCGCATAACTCAGCAGCAACCGTTCCTGCTCGTGCGGCGACAGGCGCATCGGGTCTCCTCACAGATCGTGGACAGGTGTCCGACATTCTGGCATGCCCGCCGACCGCTCGCCTGTCCGGCGAGCGGCGACGAGGACGAAATTCGGTGGCATGGGCGGGGATCAGCGCTCTAGCGTCGCCATTCATGAACGAATGGACCGGGCTGCTCAATGTGGTCGATGTGGAGGCGACGTGCTGGGCGGGCGCGGTGCCTGCGGGGCAGAGCAGTGAGATCATCGAGATCGGACTGACCGTGGTCGATCTCGCGGCACGGACGCGGGTGAGCAGGCACGGGATTCTGGTGCGGCCTGCCCGGTCCGCGGTGAGTGAGTTCTGTACGGAGCTGACCAGCTTGACGCAGGAACAGGTCGAGGGCGGGGTGGAGTTCGCCGAGGCCTGCCGGCTGCTGGCGACCGAGTTCGGGGCGGGTTCGCGGCCATGGGCGAGCTGGGGTGACTACGACCGCAAGCAGTTCCGCGCCCAGTGCGCGGCGACGGGCGTGCGGTATCCGTTCGGACGGGTGCACACCAACGCCAAGCAGGTCTTCGCCGAGTCGTACGGGTTGCGTAAACGGCAGGGGATGGCCGGTGCGCTGCATATCGCGGGTCTGCCGCTGGAAGGCTGTCACCATCGCGGCGAGGACGACGCCTGGAATATCGGCGCGCTGGTCGTCGACGTCCTCGGCCGCGACGGGTGGCGGATCACCACCGAAGACTGAGTCAGGCGGCGAGGTTCTGCAGGCGGACCTGGCCGCGGGCGACGGTGCGGCCCTCGGCGTCGGTGATCACCACGACCCATAGCTGCTGGCTGCGGCCGCGGTGGATGGGGGTGGCCTCGCCGGTGAGGATGCCCTCGCGGACCGCGCGCAGGAAGTCGGTGTTGTTGTTGACGCCGACGACGGAGCCGCGCTCGCCGAACCAGACACCGGCGCCGACGCTGGCCAGGGTTTCGATGACGGTGCAGTAGACGCCGCCGTTCTGGATGCCCGCGGGCTGGTGCAGCTGCGGGCGCACAGCCCATTCGCCGCGCACCCGGTCGGGGCTCACCTCCGTGTACCGCAATCCGATGAGATCGGTGAAGGTGCCTTCGCTGGCCTTGGTCATCAGCTCCGGGGTGATCTCGGCCAGAGACAGGGTGTTGTCGGTCATACGCTCCGGTCTACACCATCGCATTCGGCGCCCGGCACCCCGGGAGACGAAGCGGCGGACCCCGTCACTGAGGACGGAGCCCGCCGCGGCAGGAATGAGGGGGTCGACCGCAGCCCTCGGGACCACCGGCTCATCCATACGCCGAGATGAGCATAGGTCAGGCTTACCTAAGTGGTCAAGTGCCACGCCGAAAGCGGCGCCGCGGGCTTGCTCAACACGATCGCAATACTTCATGATCACTGATACCTCTATGTTTCCGAGGCTTGTGTCGATGTTGAAAGCTCATGTTCTGGGCGCACGACGGCCAGGGGTGGGCGCGGCGAGAGAGGCAAGATTTCGTGAGTAGTAGTCGTATCCCCCGCTGGGCTGTGCGGGCGGCGATGTGCGCGGCGGTGGCCGGTGCGGCCGTCGCGGCACCGGTGCAGGCCGAACCACTGTGGCCCGGCGGTCCCGATGTTCCCGGTGTTCCGGCCATCATTCCGGCGCCGCCGCCGGAACCGGTTGTCGCGCCGTGCAGTGAGAAGGCGCGGGCCTGTCTGCAGTTGTCCACCAACAATGCCTGGCTGATGGACAGCGGCAAGGTGACTTTCGGGCCGAGCCCGATGTCGCACGGCAGGCCCGGGTACGAGACCCCGCCCGGCGTCTTCAAGGTCGCGTTCAAGAAGCCGTTCCACTGGAGCACCCTGCACAACGCGCCGATGGAGTACGCGGTGTTCTTCAACGGTGACATCGCCTACCACATCGGGCCCACCGAGGAGCAGTCCCACGGCTGCATCCGGCTGACGCCCGAAGGCGCCAAGGCGCACTACGAGTGGCTGGAGCCGGGCGACATCGTCGAAGTTGTGCCGTGAGTTCGTCACGGTGAGCGAGGGGAGGCCGGATCGCCGGCCTCCCCTTTTTCATGGGGTCGAGGCGGTTTCATGGGTCGAGGCGGCGAGCGCGTCGAACAGCCACAGGTGCGCGGCGCCGGAGGTCACCGTCTCGCCGGTGAGGGTCGCGGTGAGCTGCCAGTACCGCCGGAGCCGGCCGGCGCCGTCGGCATCCGCCAGGAGCTGCCGCCGGAAGGCGGGGGTGTCGGCGAGACCACGTGCGGTGGCGTGGGCGTCGACGTAGTGGTCGAGCTCGGCGCCGGATGTGGGCGCGTGGCCCGCGGCGACCAGCGGCGCTGCCGCCAGGCAGGCGTCGGCCACCTCGGTGAGCAGGCGGCGTTCGTCGCGGACGCCGGGGGTGGCGCGGTGCCGGATGGTGTCGAACATGGCCGCGCCGAGTGCCGGATTCGTCACGATGGCAACGAGTTCCGCGTAGGCGACGAGATGTTCCGGGCGCGCGTCGGCGGCGGGTTCGGGGACATTCATGTCGATGAAGTCGTCGATCACCGCGGCGGGCAGCGGGGTGAGCTGGCGGCGCCAGAAGCGGCCGAGCGCGTCGCGGGCCGCCTGCGGATCCGTTACGGCGGCAAGCAGATTCATGCTGCCGGGCGCGCAGTGTTCGACCGCGCGGAGCAGCGATCGGCGGCGGGTCAGCGCGTCCAGTTCGTGGTCGAGGGCGGCGCGTTCGGCCGCGATCACCTCGTCGATCGACCGCGCCCCGGCCAGCACGTCACCGATCGCGGCCAAGCCGATGCCGAACGAGCGCAGGCGGCGCAGCAGCAGCAGGCGCTCGGCGGCCGACGGGTCGAACACGCGATGACCGGCCGAGGTGCGCCGCACATCGAGAAGTCCCTCGTCGCAATAGAACCGGATCGTGCGGACCGCGACGCCCGTGCGCGTGGCGAGTTCACCGATCGTCAGACATGTGCTGTCGGTCACAGTCGCTGGCACCTCCACCTCGGTGGAGTTCCTACGGTACCCACATGACTGAACAGCACACCACCGCCGAGACCATCTGGGAGGCGGTGGCCGCGGAACGCGCGAGCCTCGTCGAAGTGCTGCGTGACCTGCCCGAATACGCCTGGGACACCGCCTCGCTGTGCGAGGGCTGGCGGGTCCGGGATGTGGTCGCGCATCTCGTGCTGGCCACGCAGGTCACGATCGGTTCGCTCGTCGTGAATCTGATCAGGGCCCGCGGGAACCTCGATCGCCTCATCCACGACACCGCCGTCCGGCTGGCCGACCGGACCTCGACCGCCGATCTGCTGGACGACCTGCGCGGCACCGTGGACTCCCGGATCACCCCGATCGGGACGACACCGATCGACCGGCTGATGGATCTGCTGGTGCACGGGCAGGACATCGCGATCCCGCTCGGCATCGACCGGGTCATGCCGACGGCGGCCGCGCAGTGGTCGCTGGAACGGGTGTGGACGATGGGTGCGCCGTTCCACGCCCGCAAGCGCCTCGCCGGATACGCCCTCACCGCCACCGATACCGGCTGGACCGCGGGCTCCGGCACCCCACTCACCGGCACGGCGGCGGAACTGCTGATGGTCGTGACCGGGCGTATCGCGCCGGACCGCTAGGTTTCGGCGTCCGCGGTGATCACGGACGGGCAGATCGAACGCGATCCGCGGCGCCGAAAGGGCCGGCGCCGCGGATCGCGTGGTGGGCGGGTAGGACGACGGACGGCCGTGATCAGATTCCGGCGGTGGCGCGCTCGGCAACACCGTCACCCGGGATATCCACTGCCACTCCGGAATCCGGCACCGACGTCGCGCCAGCCGGGATCCGGCGCAGCAGCGCGACCGCAAGTACCGCACCAGCGGCCGACAGCACGGCGGCGGTCCAAGCCGCGGCATTGAGTCCGTCGGTGAAGGCCGCGCGCGCCGCCGCAACGACGGATTCGGCGACCTCGGCGGGCAGCGACCCGGCCGAACTCAGCGCTCCGGGCAGGGTTTCCGCGGCCGCGCCCTCGGCATCCGACATGCCGCCGCGGTACACCGCCGCACCCACACTGCCGAGCAGCGCGACACCCAGTGCCACACCGAGATCGCTGGCGGTGCTGTTCACCGCCGACGCCGCACCCGCCTTCTCCGCCGGGGCCGCGCCGATGACCAGGCCGGGGATCAGCGCCATGGCGGGCGCGATGCCCGGGTACAGGACGTAGAACCCGACGATGAGCAGCGGCAGGCCCGCGACGCTGTCGACCTGGGTGAGCACCAGGTAGCCGACGGTCGAGACCGCGAGCCCCGCGGCGATCAGGTAGGCGGGGCGCACCCGGCGGGCGATGGCCGGGGTGACGGTGGAGACGATGACCAGGCCGATCGCGGCGGGCAGGATCCACAGGCCCGCCCGCAGCGGCGACTGGGCGGCGACCAGCTGCAGGTACTGCGTGAACAGCAGATACACCCCGCCGAGGGCGATCGCGGCGAGCATGTAGACGCCGAGCGAACCGCTGAAGGTCCGGTTCGCGAACAGCCGCACATCGAGCAGCGGATCGGCCAGGCGCAGCTGCCTGCGGACGAAGACCACCGCGAACAGCACACCGGCCAGCAGGGTGAGCACCGATTCGGCGGCGAGTCCGGTCTCGGCGAGCTTCTTCACGCCGTACACGAACGGCAGCAGGGCGGCCAGCGACAGCGCGACGCTGACCGGATCGAGGCGACCGGCCTCCGGCGCACGGTATTCGGGCACGAGGACCGGCACCGCGAGCACGACGAGCAGCATCACCGGCACGCCGATCAGCATGGACGCGCCCCACCACAGCGAGGCCAGCATCAGCCCGCCGAGCAGCGGACCCAGCGCCACACCCGCCGACACCGACGCCGCCCACAGCCCGATGGCGGTGGCGCGCTGCCGATCGTCCCGGAACATCGTCGTGATCAGCGACAAGGTGGCGGGCATGACGGCGGACGCGCCGAGACCCATCAGCGCACGCGAGGCGATGAGCAGTTCCGGGCTCGGCGCGAACGCGGCGACGACCGAGGCAACGCCGAACAGTGCCGCACCGGCCAGCAGCAGTCTGCGGCGGCCGAGCCGGTCACCCAGTGTGCCCATGGTGACGAGGAAACCCGCCATCACGAAGCCGTAGATGTCGTTGATCCACAACAGCTGACCGCTGCTCGGCGACAGGTCGGCGGCGATATACGGGGTGGCCAGGAACAGGACGGTCATGCTGAGGAACAGCAGCACCGTCGGCAGGAGCAGGACCGCCAGCCCCAGCCATTGGCGGGCTCCGGCCCGCTCGGGGACATCGGTGAACGCGGACATCAGGAGGTTTCCCTTCGAGGAGGATTCGAACGGGACCCACCGTGCCGACCTGCCCTTCGGGAACACTTCGGATCGGCTCAGGATCGCCTCGAGCACACCGTGTCCCCGCCCCCGTTTAGGGTGGGTGACATGCGTTTCGGGGTGCTTGGACCATTGGCGGTGTGGACCGACGATGGGCAACCCGTCCGGGTACCCGAGCTCAAGGTCCGGGTGCTGCTCGGTGCGCTGCTGGCCGAACCTGGCCGGATCGTGCCCGCCGACCGGCTCGTCGAGGACCTGTGGGGCGGGGCGGCGATGCCTGCCAATCCGGCCGGCTCCTTGCAGACCCGCGCCTCCCAGTTGCGGCGCGTCCTCGGTGACGCCGAAACAGGCGGTCGCGATCTGCTGGTGTCGCGCTCCCCCGGCTATCTGCTCGACGTCGCCGCCGACGCGGTGGATGCGCAGGTGTTCCAGGACCTGCTGCGCCGGGCGCGCGCCACCGAGGACGCCGCCACCCGCGCACCACTGCTCACCGAAGCGCTGGCGCTGTGGCGGGGGCCCGCCCTGGCCGACCTGGCCGATCACGACTTCGCGCGAATTCCGGTGGTGCGGCTCGAGGAACAGCGGCTGACCGCCGTCGAGGAACTCGCGCAGGCCAGGATCGCGCTCGGCGAACACGATCAGGTCGCCGACGAACTCGGCGCGCTCACCGAACAGCATCCCCTGCGGGAACGGTTACGCGCGGCGCACATGCTGGCGCTGTACCGGTCGGGACGCCACGGCGAGGCCTTGGACTCCTATCGACGGCTCCGTGCGCATCTGGCCGAGGAACTCGGTCTCGATCCGAGTCCCGAGCTGGCCGCCCTGCATCGCGCTGTGCTGGAACAGGATCCGGCCCTCGGCGCCCCGGTGCGCCCCGCGCCCGTCGTACCGGTGACGCCGCGGCCGACCGTGCCGGTTCCGCCGACCACACTCGTCGGACGCGAAGACGACCTCGCCGGGATCGATGCGCTGCTGCGCGCCGAGCGGCTGGTGACGCTCACCGGGCCGGGCGGGGTCGGGAAGACCCGGTTGGCGCTGGCCGCCGCGGCCACCCATCCGGCGCGCGACGGTGTCCTGTTCGTCGAGCTGGCCGGTCTGTGCCTCGGCGCCGAGCAGGACAGTGCGCTGACCGCCCTCACCGAGGTGGTGGCCGCGGCATTCGAGGTCCGCGACGATTCCGCCGGGTCGAGTCCGTTCCCGGTACCCGACAACGGAACTCAGCTGGCCCGGCTCGCCGAGGCGGTGCGCGCCAAGCAGGTGCTGCTCGTGCTGGACAACGGTGAGCACGTCGCCGACGCGGCCGCCGCGCTGGTATCGCGGTTGCTCGGCGCCGCTCCCGAGCTGCGGGTCCTGGTGACCAGTCAGGTGCCCCTGTCGATCGCGGGCGAACACCTCTGGCCGGTGCAGCCGCTGGCGGTGCCCGCCGCCGACGCCACCGCGACCGAGGTGGAGAAGTCACCTGCCGCAAGGCTTTTCGCCGATCGCGCCCGCTCCGCCGCACCGGATTTCGCCGTCACCGACGAGAATGCCGCCGCGGTCGCCGCCATCGTCGCCCACCTCGACGGTGTGCCGCTGGCGCTGGAACTGGCGGCGACCCGGGTCCGCGCGCTGGGCGTCCACACCCTGGCCGAACGGATCGAAGACCGGTTCACGCTGCTCTCGGCCGGGTACCGGGACGCGCCGGACCGGCAGCGCACGCTGCGCGCGGTGATCGACTGGAGCTGGGAACTTCTCGACGAGCCGGAACGCGCTGTGCTGCGGCGGCTTTCGGCGCACGCCGACGGCGGCACGCTGGAGTCGGCCGAGGCGGTGTGCGCGGACGGCGACGTCGACCCGCCGGATGTCGCGGAACTACTCGCCCGCCTGGTCGACCGGTCCCTGATCATCACGCCCGCCGCCGACGCCCGGCCGCGCTACCGGCTGCTGAAATCGGTCGCGGCGTACGGCGTCGACCGATTGCGTGACAGCGGTGAGGAATTCGACACCAGGCTGCGTCACCTCGCGTACTATCTCGACCTGGCCGAACGCGCCGATCAGCAGCTGCGCACCGCCGATCAGCGCAGGTGGCTGGCCCGGCTCGACGCCGAGTCGGCCGATCTGCGCCGGGCACTCGAAACCGCCAGGGCCGCGGGACGATCCGCCGACGCGCTGCGCCTGGTCAACGCGCTGGCCTGGTACTGGGTGATGCGCGGACGGCTGGCCGAGGGCATCCGGTCGATCGGTATCGCGCTGGCGCTACCCGGCGAGACCGGCTCGACCGCGCGCCGGATCGCCCTGCTCTGGCGCAGCGCGCTCGAACTGGGCCGCGGCCAGACCGTCGAGACACTGCCCGCCGTCGGCGCCAGGCCCACGCCGGACGAACTGCGCGCCCGCTGGTATCTCGCGCACGCGCACACCGGTTTCTCCGCGCAGCAGCGCATGGACAGCGCCGCCGACCTGCGCACCGCCTTCGCCGACGCGGGCGACGAGTGGGGTGTCGCCGCGGCCTCGGCCTCGCTGGCCCGGGACGCCTTCGGGCGTGGCGATCTGGCCGGCCTGCGCGAGCACGCCGAGCGCAGCCGCGCACTGTTCGCCAGGATCGGCGATCGCTGGGGACAGGGCATCGCCGGCTACCTGCTCGGCAGCCACGCCGAGGTCACCGGGGATCACGCCACCGCCCGCGAACACCATCGGGCGGCACTGACGACCGCCGAGGAGCTCGGGCTGTGGACCGAGGTCGGTGAGCGGCTCACCTCGCTGGGCCGGATCGCGTTGCTGGGCGGCGAATTCGAGCACAGCGCCGAGCTGCACGAACGAGCCAGACAGGTCGCGGTCGAGCAGGGTCACCTCGTCGGGGAGGAATCGGCGGTGCTGGGGCTCGGCCTGGTAGCCCGGCGCCGCGGCGATCTGCACGCCGCTCGCGAACACCTCGGCGCCTGGCTGGACTGGCACCTGCGCGCCGGTTCACATTTCGGCGCCGCGCTGATCCTCGCCGAACTGGGCTTCACCGCCGAGCTGGCCGGTGACGCAAGCGAAGCCGAAAGGCTCCAGCGGCGCGGGCTGGACTCCGCGCTGCGCACCGGCGATCCACGCGCCCACGCACTCGCGCTCGAAGGTCTCGCCGGATCACGTTCGCTCGCTGGGGATTCCGCGTCAGCCGCCCGGTCACTCGGCGCCGCCGACACATTGCGCCGGTCAGCAGGCGCACCGCTGCCCGACGCCGAACGCGGGGATGTCGCCCGCATCGAGGCGCGCATCATTGCCGACATCGGCGCCGACCGGTTCACGGCCGACTTCGCCGAAGGGCGCCGAGCCGACCCGCACACACTGCACCCCGCCGACGCTTCGACTCGACCCTGAACCTCGCGGCGACCGCGGGCCCGCATCCGGCGCAGACGCCGAGCCAACCGGTGGCCTCGAGTCGACCCTGAGTCCATCCGAAGTCCGCCCGGTCACGGTGAACCCATGAACCACACCGTGACCGACGGTCCCGACCCCTCGGTGACCGACCATGTCCGCCGCTACCGGCACTACGCACGCCTGGCCACGCGGCCGATCCCGGTCGTCGGGCTCGACCGTATCGAGGAGCAGCGGTGAGCAACCGAACTCGCGCCCAGGTCCACACCTTCGCCGACATCAAGCCCGACTTCGACGCGATCGTCGGCTCGATCAACTACGCCACCATGACCACCGTCGACGCCAAGGGACGGCCGAGGTCGCGGGTACTGATCCCGGTCTGGGAGACCGATGCCGAGCAGCCGATCGGCTGGCTCGGGACCTACCGCACCCCGGTGAAAGCCGCCCATATCGCGGGAAATCCGCACGTGACGTTCTCCTATTGGAGTCCGGCGCAGAACACCGTCGCCGTCGACACCGTGGCCGAGTGGACCGACGATCCGGACGAACGCGCGCACGTGTGGAACCTGTACCGGCACGGCAGCCCGCCCGGCGCGGGCTACGACCCCGGCCAGTTCTGGCAGGGCCCGGACGATCCCGCCTTCCAGGTCCTTCGCCTGTCTCCGTGGCGCATCCAGATCCTGCGACGGCGCGATCTGGTCAGTGGGATTCCGGCGCGGATCTGGCGCGACGCACTCCAGGGGGATTGACAGCACCTACGGCGAACGTGGTCGTTCGCTGGCGAATCCGACAGGACTGGACGTCTGTACAGGTCACGGCGAGATCCACTGTGACGGGTACCAACACCGGCCGGTACTTCCACCGGGAAGGATGTGGCACCGAATTCGCCGAATCGGACGATTTCCTTGCCGACGGAAATGAGCAGAGCTACGTTACCCACATCCCGGCCGTGGGTTCCCCTCTATTCCGGCGGGATGCTTACCAATCATGCAAGGAGATTCACCATGGGTTCATTGACCGAGTTGATGATGGCCGCCATTGCGGGAATAGGTTCCGCAGCCGAGGGTGATGGACTACTCGCCGTATTCCTGGGCTCGGTCGAGGCATTCTTCCCGTAAGGAGAAGGTGTATTCACGGCCCGCATCCGGACCATTTTCATGAGACCGCCGAGCTGTCAATGCGCTCCATTGATAGCTGTACAACATGATATCGGAGCACCGGCAGGCCCGAAGGGAGGGCGGGCGAGTCGTCCCGATCCCCCAAAACTAGGGTCTGCTGAACCATCCAGCAACGAGCCGGTTCACCGCTACCGCGATCATGTTGCCCCAGACGGTCGAGGTAAATGCAGGTCACATGGCTTGCAGTTGCACGGTGCGGCAATCAGCGAGCCGCTTCCATCTGGAAAGAACAATATTAACAAATCGCAGTGTGTGAAACACGGGCTTGCCACATAATGGAAGTGACGCTACGTTACCGGCATCACAGACTGCGAGTCATGACCACGCAAGGAGATCGATCATGGGTTCACTGACCGAGATCATGCAGGCGGCGATCGCGGGACTCGGTTCCGCGGCCGAGGGCGACGGCCTCCTCGCCGTCTTCCTCGGCTCGGTGGAAGCGTTCTTCCCGTAAATCGCACACTTTCCCGCAACACCCGATTATTCGGGCTGATTCACCAGCATATCCAGGAGTAAACAATGGGTTCTCTCTACGAATTGTTGCAGACCGGCGCCGGTAGCCTCAGCGAAGCCGCCCTGCCATTCATTCAGGCACTGATCACGGTGAGCGGCGGAACTCCCACACCGGGTAAGTAATCGTCGCCGACGACGAAGGGGCGGGCCGTTCGACGGCCCGCCCCCCTTCCCATTTCGCCCCCGAGAGAAGTCAGCAGGCCCGTATCACGATGAACAATCACCTCCTCCGCGCCATCATGGTGGCCGCCTGCGCCGCGGCAGTGGCCACGACGCCCGTCTTCGCCGACGGTGCGCACGCGGGAGCCGAACCCGGTACGCGACTGGTGAGCCAGACCCGGTCGGGGCAGGTCGCCGAGATCAGCGTCTACTCGCCGTCGATGGACCGCACGATCGCGCTGCGGGTGCTGCGCCCGGCGGATACGACCGTTCCAGCGCCGACGCTGTATCTGCTCAACGGCGCAGGCGGCGGCGAGGATTCGGCGAACTGGCCGGGGCAGACGGACGCGGCCGGATTCTTCGCGGGCAAGCACGTCAACGTGGTGATCCCCATGGAAGGCGCGTTCAGCTACTACACCGACTGGCGGCAGCCCGACGCCGGCCTGGCCGAGAATCTCGAGAACAACGGCCACAACATGTGGACGACGTTTCTCACCGAGGAGCTCCCGCCGGTGATCGATGCGGCGTTCGCCACGACCGGGGTCAACGCGCTGGCGGGCATCTCGATGGCGGGGACCTCGGTGCTCGATCTGGCCATCCAGGCACCGCAGCTGTACCGCGGCGTCGCCTCCTACAGCGGCTGCGCGATGACCAGTGACCCGATCGGGCGCGCGTTCGTCTCGCTCGTCGTGCGCATGGGCGGCGGCGATGTCGAGAACATGTGGGGCCCGGTCACCGACGCGGCCTGGCGTGAGCACGACCCGTATGTGCAGGCGCACCGGCTGCCCGACATCCCCATCTACATCTCCAGCGGAACCGGATTGCCCGGCGCGCACGACACGCTCTCCAATCCGCGGGTGCACATCAACGGCAAGAACCCCCAGTCGATCCTGATGAATCAGATGCTCGTCGGTGGCGGCATCGAGGCCGCGGCCGCGTACTGCACGGTGAGCATGGGACAGCGCGCACGCGAACTGGGCCGCACGAATGTCACCGTCAACGTCCGCCCGACCGGCACCCACTCCTGGGGCTACTGGGAGGACGACCTGCACACGTCCTGGCCGATGATGGCGACGGCGCTCGGCCTGTGAGCGCCGAACTCCGGGTTGGCACCGAACAGCTGAGCCCGCGCGACGCGGTCTTCGTCTACGACGAGACCGACCGGCACCTGTCGAACATCGTCGCGGTGTATTTCGCCGACGCGTCGGGGCACCCGCCGCTCACCTTCGAACAGGTGCTGGACTGGGTGCGGGCGGGCATCGGGCACGCGGCGCTGTTCCACCGGCGGCTGCGGCGCGTGCCGCTGGACCTCGACCTGCCGTACTGGGTGCCCGATCCCGCACTGTCGGTGCGTGCGCACGTGGTGCTCGACCGTGCGGGGACGTGGGACGACGCACGCGCGCGCATCGCCGAGATCACCTCCACCCGGATGGATCTGACCCGGCCGCCGTGGGAGATCCACGTGCTGGATGGCGTCGCGGGCGTTCCCGCGATGGGCGGCGAAACCACGATCGTGGTGCTGAAGTTCCACCACAGCGTCGGCGACGGCGTCGCGACTCGTGTACTGGAGCACCGACTGTTCGGCGACGCACCCGCGCCGGCGATCCGGCTCGACGAGCCTCGAACGCTACCTGCCGCGGTACGCACCGCGGCCGCGCTCGTCGCCCAGCCCGTACGCTTCGCCACCGGACTGCTGCGGTCCCGCGCGGCGCGGGAGGAACTGCGCGGCCTCGTCGACGCGGGCGCGGTGCACGAACCCGTCACACTGCGCCCGGCGACGCGATTCAATCGGGACATCCACGCGGAGCTGACCTTTCACCTGCTGCCGATTCCGCTGCCGGAAGTCCTGGCGGCCAAAGTCGCCGCGCCACAGCGGGTCACGGTCAACGACCTGATGCTGACCACGATTTCCGGCGCGCTGGCCGCCTACCTCGCCGAGCACGACGAGGTGCCCGCTGGATCACTCGCCGCGATGGTGCCGATGTCGATGCGCGGTGTCGCCGCATGGGATTCGGCGAATCAGCTCACCCAGATGATCGTCGACCTGCACACCGACATCACCGATCCGCTCGACCGGCTGGCCGCGGTCAAGCTGTCGGCGAGCCGAGCCAAACAGCGCACCGCCGACCCGGTGGTGCTGCGCGGCGACCGCCGGGTGGAGACCGCGCCCGCACTGCTGTTGCGCGCGGCGGGATGGGCACGCGCGCAAAGACATTTCGACGACGAGGCGACAGTGCCGTTGTGCAACACCACGATCAGCAATGTGCCGCCGGTCTCGGACGCACTCGCCTTCCGCGGCAGGCCGATTCGCCGCGCGGTCGGCTCGCTGCCGATCCTGGACGGCGACGGCCTGCGCCATCTGATCACGTCGCAGGGTGACGAAATCGTCATCGCGGTCACGACGAATGCCGCGATGATGCCGGACCCCGAGCACTACGGCGAGCTGCTGCTGCGCTCGTTCCGCGAACTCGCCACCGCGCTACTGGCCCACGATGTTCCGGCTGGGCACTAGCGCTGCAGGCAGCTGGTGCGCCGCACCGGCAGGCCACGATCCTCGAGCGCACCGAGCAGCAGCTGACCACGGCGCGCACCCGCGGTGCTGTCGGCGCGGGCCAGATCGGGCACGTAGGTGGCGGCGCCGACGACGGATTCACCGACCAGGGACCAGAATCGGCGCGTGGGCAGGCCGGAGCAGCGGGTGAGGACAGACTGCAGCGGAATCAGCGAGGACGCGCAGCGCTGGGCCAGCCAGACCGCCATCGCGGCCTCACACGGTAACGCGACCGCGTCGCGCTCGTCGACCTCGGGATCACCGTCGACAACGCGAATCGTGGTGTCGGACAAGCCCGCCCAGTCGATGCCGCCGTCGTTGTCGTGATGGATCCACAGGTTGTCCCGGCCCGGATCCCACGCCTGGGCCGACATCACGAACAGCGCGGTGACACGGCCGACCACGGCGTGGATGAGGGCGGTCGCCACCACCTCGGCGGCGATGTCGTCGTTGATCATCTCGGCGGCGTGGCGGCGGTACATCAGCTCGACACGACCCTCGGACAGCCCGTTCGGCACGTGCCACCACCGCCGTTTGCCCTGACCGGCCATCGCCGCCACGGCATAGACCCGCGGATGCTCGGGTTGCAGCGATTGCAGCCGGGCGCACGCGCGGTCGAACGCGGCGGTGGTGCGGGACATGGCGGTGGTGACGGGCTCGGACATCGAACCTCCTCGAACGTTGGTTCCCGTGACGATGATGTCACGGAACATAGGTTAGGCTTACCAGACTTCACAAGTTGTGTCCGGTTTCGAGGCAGGAGAAGTTCGTCGCCGTGATCCACCCTGGCACCGTCAGACGTCGTCGTCTGACCGGGCTTCTGCTGCTCGTCTTGCTACTCACCGTCGCGGTGGTGGCGAGCATTGCCATCGGCACCCGCTCGCTCGCACCGGCCACGGTGTTCGACGCCGTCACACACGCTCTCGGCTGCGACGGCGGCCCGTTCCGATGCCCGGCCCGCTCCACCGCCGAGGAAATCGTGCGTGAGCTGCGTCTGCCGCGCACCGCGTTGGCCCTGATCGCCGGGATGGCGCTGGGGATCGCGGGCGCGCTCATCCAGGGGTATACCCGGAATCCGCTCGCTGATGCCGGTTTGCTGGGACTCAATGCGGGAGCGGGGTTTCTGTCCGCGCTCAGCATCTTCCTGTTCGGGTTCACCGCGCCGAGTCAGTACATCTGGTTCGCGTTCGCCGGCTCGGCGATCGCGGGCGTTGTCGTCTTCGGGGTGTCCTCGATCGGCGGTGGCAAGGCAAGTCCATTGAGCCTGGTCCTCGCCGGTGCGGCCGTCACCGCGTTCCTCCAGGCGATGACCAACGCGGTCATCGTGGTGGACAACGCGGCACTCGACACCTACCGGTTCTGGGTAGTCGGCAGCGTGAACGGGCGCGAGGCCGAGGTGTTCTGGCAGGTGCTGCCGTTCCTTGTCGTCGGCATGGCGATGGCGGTCGCGGCCGCGCCAGGGCTGAATCTGCTGAGCCTCGGCGACGACGTGGCCCGTGGTCTCGGCGTCGATGTCGGCCGGGCGCGGGCCTTCGGATTGTTCGCGGTGGTGCTGCTCAGCGGCGCGGCCACGGCGGCGGTCGGGCCGATCGCGTTTCTCGGGCTGGTGGTGCCGCATATCGCGCGCGCCATCACCGGTCCGGACAACCGCTGGCTGATCCCCTACTCGGGACTGATCGGCGGCCTGTTGCTCGTCGTCGCCGATATCGCCGGACGCGTGGTCGCACGGCCGGGCGAACTCCAGGTCGGGGTGATGCTGGCGGCGATCGGCGCGCCGTTCTTCATCGCGCTGGTGCGCAGGAAGAAGCTGGTGACGCTGTGAGCACGATCGATACCGAAAAGCAGGACGAGCAGGCGGGCGCCGAGCTGCGGAAGGTTCGTCCCGCGCTGCGCGTCGGGCCGGTGTCGCTGGTGCTGCGCCCGGTGATGTTCGGCGTCGTCATCGCGCTCGGCGTGCTGGTGTTCGGGCTCTTCTGCCTCGACATCGCCGTGGGCGACACCAACATCCCGCTGAGCCGGGTGCTCGACGTTCTCGGCGGTGGCGGCACCAGGTCGCAGCGATTCATCATCATCGAATCGCGCCTTCCGCGGGCACTCACGGCCGTGGTGGTCGGCGCCGCGCTCGGGCTCGCCGGTGCGCTGATGCAGTCGATTCTGCACAATCCGCTGGCCGGGCCTGATGTACTCGGAATCACCACCGGCGCCAGTGTCGGCGCGGTCGCGGTGCTGGTCGGCAGCGGTGGCGCGGCCACCGGCCTGATCGCCACGATCGCTGCGCCGCTGGCCGCGCTCACGGGCGGGCTGCTCACCGCCGTCGTCATCTATCTGCTCGCCTGGGGACGCGGTAGGGCCGGGGAACGCGGGGTCACCGGGTTCCGGCTCGTGCTCATCGGCATCGGCGTCAACGCGGTACTGATGTCGGTGATCAGCTGGCTGCTCACCCGGGCCAGTCTCGCCGACGCCGCCAGGGCGCAGATCTGGCTGACCGGATCGCTCAACGGTGCCGACATGGCCAGGGTCGTTTCGGCCGTGATCGCGCTGGCCGTGGTGACGGTGGTATCGCTGGTCTCGGCGCGCACGCTGGCCGCACTACGGCTGGGCGAGGAGTCGACGCGGGTGCTCGGCGTGCGCATCCAGGCGCAGCAGGCGCTGCTCATCGGGGCTTCGGTGGTGGCGGCGTCGGTGGCGACCGCGGCCGTCGGACCGGTCGGCTTCGTCGCGCTCGCGGCGCCGCAGATCGCCAGGATGGCGCTGCGCACACCCGGTGAACCGCTCATCGCTTCCGCGCTCACCGGCGCCGGACTGGTGGCCGGAGCCGATATCATCTCTCGCACAATGCTTCCCGTCGAATTGCCCGTCGGCATCGTGACCGCCGCGCTCGGCGGACCGTTCCTGCTCTACCTGCTCGTCCGCATGAATCGGAAGGCCACGCTCTCATGACCAGCCCCGCGCATCGCCTCGCCGCCGACAGTGTCTCCCTCGGCTACGGCGAGCGGGTGATCGTCGACGAGCTGAGCCTCGAGATCGCCTCCGGCGTGGTCACCACCGTGATCGGGCCCAACGGCTGCGGCAAGTCGACGCTGCTCAAATCGCTGGGCAGGCTGCTGCGCCCCCGCGACGGGCAGGTGGTGCTCGACGGCAAGGCGATCTCGTCGATGAAGACCAAGGACGTCGCCCGGGTGATCGGCATGCTGCCGCAGACCCCGGTCGCGCCCGAGGGCCTCACCGTCGCCGACCTCGTCGCCCGCGGCAGGCACCCACACCAGTCGTGGCTGCGGCAGTGGTCGGCCGACGACGAGACCGAGGTCGCCACCGCCCTGGCCCAGACCGGCATCGCCGACCTGGCCGAGCGCACCCTCGACGAACTCTCCGGCGGCCAGCGCCAGCGCGCCTGGATCTCCATGGCCCTGGCCCAGGGCACCGACATCCTGCTGCTCGACGAGCCGACCACCTACCTCGACCTGGCGCACTCGCTCGAGGTCCTCGACCTCGTCGACCGGCTGCACGACGAATACGGCCGCACCGTGGTGATGGTCCTGCACGATCTCAACCTCGCCATCCGCTACAGCGACGAGCTCGTCGTGATGTCAGCGGGCCGGATCGTGGCGCAGGGAAAGCCTGCCGAGATCGTCACCGCCGAGCTGCTCGCCGAGGTGTTCGGCCTCGAGGCGACCGTCCTCACCGATCCGGTTTCCGGGCGTCCGATGATCGTCCCGATCGGCACCAGGCACGTGCGCGGCGCAGCCGGGTATGACGAATAACACACCAGCAAATCCCCCGTTACGACAATCTGTAGTACGCATCTTTGTCGTTGTGTCCGTAAAATTGTGGGATGGCAGGACTCGGCGAACTCGAAAAAGCGGTCATGGACCAGTTGTGGTCGGCCGACGAACCGCAGACGGTGCGGCAGGTCCACGAAGCACTGGCCGCGCGGCGTGAGCTCGCGTACACGACAGTGATGACGGTGCTGCAACGGCTGGCGAAGAAGAATCTGGTGGTGCAGCGGCGCGACGATCGCGCGCACCGATACGCACCGGTACACAGCCGCGACGAACTGGTCGCGAGCCTGATGTTCGACGCATTGCAGCAGGCCGACGCGGCGGGCAGCCGCGCCGCCGCCCTGGTGCACTTCGTCGAACAGGTGGGCAAGGACGAGGCCGATGCGCTGCGGGAGGCACTCGCCAAGCTCGAATCCGACGAGAAGAGCAGCTAGACTCCCTGGCGGCTCTCACAACGACGTGAGCGCCCCTGGTCCCACAACGCAGTGAGCAGAGTCGATGAACGCAACCGCGGCAGTCTTCGCCGGTCTCGCCTTGCTTCTCGCAGGGCCGGTACCAGCGCTGCTCAGTCGCGCGACGTGGGTGCATCGGTCCCCGCGCGCGGCGCTGGTGTTGTGGCAGGCGATCGCGCTGGCCGCCGTGCTCAGCGCCTTCGGATCCGGGCTGGCCATCGCCAGCCTGCTGCTCGTCCCCGGCCCCGACGGTAGGCCGACCACCTCCCCCACCAAGGAGATCGACGCGCTCGGTCTGCCGCTGTGGACGGTGTATGTCACCGTGTTCGCGCTGACCCTGATGATCGGCGCCCGGCTCATGTTCTCCATCGTGCGCGTCGGCGTGCACACCCGCCGCCGCAGATCCCGGCATCGCATGCTGGTCGATCTGCTCGATCAGAGCGGCCCGGTCCGCCGCGCCGCCGATATCCGCGTGCTCGCCTCGACCGAGCCCATCGCCTACTGCCTGCCCGGGCTGCGTCAGCGCGTCGTGCTCAGCGAAGGCACGCTGACCAGCCTCGACGATGCCGAGGTCACCGCGATCGTCAGCCATGAGCGTTCGCATCTGCGGGCCCGCCACGACCTGGTGCTCGAGGCGTTCACCGCCGTGCACGAGGCGTTCCCGCGGGTGGTCCGCAGCAAGGCCGCGCTCGGCTCGGTGAAGCTGCTCATCGAACTGCTCGCCGACGATTCCGCGGTGAAGGTCACCGGTCCCAAGCCGCTGGCCCGCGCGCTGGTGGCCTGCGCGAAGTCGACCGCGCCGCAGGGCGCGCTCGCCGCCGGCGGTCCGAGCACGCTGATCCGCATCCAGCGGCTCGCGGGTCACACCGGCGACGTGAGAGTCGCCACCGCCGCCTACCTCGGCTCGGCCGCGATCCTGGTCGTGCCGACACTGGCCGTCGCGGTGCCGTGGCTGCAGGAGCTCAACCGGCTCTTCCGCGGCTGACCTGGCGATTCGCCTCCTCTTTTCCAGCCGAGTAGCCGGTCTCGGGCAGCGCTGACGCACCCGCGTTCGCCCGCCGAACAATCACCGCTACAAACGGTCGCCTGACCAGCGTGTTTACCCACGTGACCGCAATCCCGCCTATCCTGGGAGATCGGTCCTTCCTGCTGGGCCGCACCCCGTGCACGCCCTGCGCGTATCCGGGTCATCGGCGCCGGTCATCTTCCAGCGCGATGCGCAGCCCAACGAAAGGCCATTTTGTCTACCTCTCCGCGTCCCGACGCCACCTTCGCAGAACTCGGTCTGCCCGTCGCACTGGTGCAGACCCTGCGCAATGCCGGCATCGAGAAGCCCTTCCCCATCCAGGCCGCGACCATCGGCGACGCCCTCGCCGGGCGTGACGTGCTCGGCCGCGGCCCGACCGGCTCGGGCAAGACCCTCGCCTTCGGCCTGCCGATGCTGACCCGCCTCACCGGCGCGTCCGCCAAGCCCGGCCGCCCGCGTGGCCTGGTGCTGGTCCCCACCCGTGAACTCGCGACCCAGATCGAACGCGCGCTCGACGAGGCCGCGCTCTCGCTGGGCCTGCGCGTGGCTTCCGTCGTCGGCGGTGCGCCGATCAAGCGCCAGGCCGACCGGCTCGCGCGCGGCGTCGACCTGCTCATCGCCACCCCCGGCCGCCTCGACGACCTGATCAAGCAGCGGGCCGCTGACCTGTCCGACGTGACGATCACCGCGCTCGACGAGGCCGACCACATGGCCGACATGGGCTTCCTGCCCCAGGTCACCCGCCTGCTGGACCGGACCCCGAAGGGCGGCCAGCGCCTGCTGTTCTCGGCCACCCTCGACGGTGACGTCGACAAGCTGGTCAAGCGCTACCTGAACAACCCGGTCACCCACTCGACGGCGCCCGCCGAGGCCTCGGTGACCACCATGACCCACCACCTGTTCTACGTGCGCGACAAGAACATCAAGCGCACCGTGGCCACCGAGATCGCCGCCCGCGACGGCCTGACCATCATGTTCGTGCGCACCAAGCACGGCGCCGACCGCCTCGCCAAGCAGCTGCGCGGTGCCGGTGTCGCGGCGGGTTCGCTGCACGGCGGCAAGGCGCAGAACAACCGCACCCGCACCCTGGCCGCCTTCGCGGACGGGTCGGTGCCGGTGCTGGTCACCACCGATGTCGCCGCGCGCGGTATCCACATCGACGGCGTCTCGCTGGTCGTGCACTTCGACCCGCCCGCCGAGCACAAGGCCTACCTGCACCGCGCCGGCCGCACCGCGCGCGCCGGTGAGGACGGTGTCGTCGTCACCCTCGTCACCGACGAGGAGCGCAAGGACGTCGCCGCGATGACCCGCAAGGCGGGCGTGCAGACCGACGGCGTCGAGGTCCGCTCCGGCGACCGGAAGCTGGTGGAGATCACCGGCGCCCGCAAGCCCAGTGGAATCGCGCTGGCCGCCCCCGCACCGGCGCAGGTCAGCGCGCCGAAGTCGGCGAACGGCGCCCGCCAACGGCGTGGAAGGTCCGGTGGCGCACCTGCTTCCGAGGCCGCCCAGGGCCACAGCCGTGGCGCGGGCGCACCGCGCCGGGAGCGTCCGGCCGGTGAGTCGCGGACCCGCAAGCCCGCGGGTGCGGGCGGACACGCCCGCAGCGGCGACACGCCGACGAATTCGCGTCGTCGTGCCGCGCGTCCGGCGGCTCCGGCAGCCCGCCGCAACCGCTCGGCAAACTGAATCATCGCGTGGCCGAACCGATTACGGTTCGGCCACGCTGCTCTTTCCTGGACGTCTGATCCGGAACCGTGCGCGCCGGTCGACGAGCGGCCGCCAGGCTTCTCGGCCCGGTCGCTCAGTCCGATCGATCAGGGCATCGCGGCTCCCTGAGCGGACACCGACGGCGACTCACCGACGGCAGACCCTCTCCGCCGCCCACGAATCCGCCACACTGACCTCGTGACGAACCATCCGATCGCCGCGATCGTGTGCGCCGTCGTCGCCGCACTCCTGTTCGCGGTGGCCTCGGTGGCGCAGCAACGGGCAGCCGCGGCCGTCCCGGAGGGATCGGCGCTGATGCGGTCTCTGCTGCGGAGCAAGCGGTGGTGGGCCGCGATCGTCGGTGACGTCGGCGGGTACGGCATGCAGGTGCTCGCCCTCAGCCTCGGCGCGGTCCTCATCGTGCAACCGATTCTGGTGAGCTCGCTGGTCTTCGCGCTGCCACTGTCGGCGCGGTTGAACCATCAGCGGATCACCGGGCGGGCCGCGGCGACCGCGCTGGTCCTCGTCGCCGCCCTTGTCGTATTCCTGATCGTCGGCAACCCGACCGCAGGCGAGGAAACCGCGCCGCTGCGAGAGTGGCTGGTGCCCTTGACGATTCTGCTGAGCATCGTCGCCCTCGCGACCCTGGCCGGGTTCCTCGTTCCCAACCCGTCGGGGCGGGCGCTGGCCCTCGGTCTCGCCGGTGGCGCGCTGTTCGGTCTGGCCGCCGCGCTCACCGACCGCGTGGTCACCCTGTTCGGCGACGGACCTGGCGCCGTGCTCAGCGGCTGGCAGACCTGGGCGCTGGTCGCCGCCGGCCTGCTCGGCTTCTACCTGCAACAGCGGGCCTACCAGGCCGGACCGCTGGCCGCGTCGCTACCCGCCGCGGCGGTCGCCGAACCACTGGCCGCCGCGTTCCTCGGTCTCACCGCCCTCGACGAGCAGCTACGCACCGACGGCGCCGGTCTGATCGTCGTCGCCGTCAGTGTCGTGGTGATGTGTGTGGCCACGGTCGCGCTGTGCCGGACCCAGGCGGCGCCGCTGTCCGAGCCGGGAGAACCCGTGCGCTGAGAGGCCGCACACGCCGACCCTCACAGGGCTATCATCGGCCAAGTGCGCTTTCTTCCGGGACCCCAGCCGCCGTATGACCTGACCTACGACGACCTCTTCCTCGTCCCGAACCGGACGGATGTCGCGTCCCGGTTCGATGTCGACCTGGCCAGCGTCGACGGGTCCGGCACCACCATCCCCCTCGTTGTCGCGAACATGACCGCCGTCGCGGGCAAGCGGATGGCCGAGACCGTCGCCCGGCGCGGCGGCATCGTTGTCCTGCCCCAGGATCTGCCGATCCCCGCGGCCGCCGACACCATCGCGTTCGTGAAGAGCCGCTCGCTCACCGCCGACACCCCCGTCACTCTCGATCCCGATCGGTCGGTGTCCGACGCGATGGCGCTGATGCACAAGCGCGCGCACGGCGCTGTGGTCGTCGTCGAGGACGGCAAGCCGGTCGGTGTGGTCACCGAGGCCGCCTGCGCCGATGTCGACCGGTTCGCGCGCCTGCGCGAGGTCGCGGTCACCGATTTCGTCCAGGCCGCAGTGGATCTGTCCCCGCGCGAGATCTTCGACCGGCTCGCCGAGGCACACGCCCGGCTCGCCGTGCTGACCAACACCGACGGCACCCTGGCCGGCGTGATGACCCGCACCGGCGCGATCCGCGCCGGGATCTACACCCCCGCGGTCGACGCCGAGGGGCAGCTGCGCATCGCGGCCGCGGTCGGCATCAATGGTGACGTGGCCGCCAAGGCGAAGGCGCTGGCCGAGGCGGGCGCCGACGTGCTCGTCCTCGACACCGCGCATGGCCACCAGGCCAAAATGCTCGAATCTTTGCGTACCGTCGCCGATCTCGGGCTCGGACTGCCGCTGGTCGCTGGCAATGTGGTCTCGGCCGAGGGCACCCGCGATCTGGCCGAGGCGGGCGCGACGATCATCAAGGTCGGTGTCGGCCCCGGCGCCATGTGCACCACCCGCATGATGACCGGCGTCGGCCGCCCGCAGTTCTCCGCGGTGGCCGAATGTGCCACGGCGGCCAAGGAACTCGGCGTGCACGTCTGGGCCGACGGCGGCGTGCGGCATCCGCGCGATGTCGCGCTGGCGCTCGCGGCGGGCGCGTCGAACGTGATGATCGGCTCCTGGTTCGCCGGCACCTACGAATCCCCCGGCGACCTGCGCGTCGACCGGGACGGCAACGCCTACAAGGAAAGCTTCGGCATGGCCTCCAAGCGCGCCGTCGCCGCGCGCACCGCCGCCGACAGCGGCTTCGACCGGGCCCGCAAGGCCCTGTTCGAAGAGGGCATCTCCAGCTCGCGCATGCGGCTCGACCCCGAGCGCCCCGGCGTCGAGGACCTCATCGACCACATCTGCTCGGGCGTGCGCAGCTCCTGCACCTACGCCGGCGCCCGCACATTGCCCGAATTCCACGAGCGCGCAATCCTGGGTGTGCAGTCCGCGGCCGGTTTCGCCGAGGGCCGTCCCCTGCCCAGCGGCTGGTGATCGCTGCCTGACCGTGGCCGATCGGAACTCGTGTTCCGGTCGGCCACCGTCGTTTTCGGGCCTCCCCGACCGGGATTCGTTCACGCTGAGCTTTACCCGCTGGATTGTCCCGGAGATCCCTTACCGTGCAGGAGTGGCGGCACACGACATGACTGCACCTGAAGGCCTGCTCGCGACCATCGAAGCCGAGCGGGCGATCTACCGCACCTTCCACCACTTCTTCCGGGTCGCCGACACCAACGAGCACGAGCGGTTCGTCGAATGTTTCACCCCGGACGCGCTGATCGAGTACCGGATCATGCCCGGCCCGGTCCAGCGCTTCCACGGCCGCGACGCGTTCACCGCGCACATGTGCCGGGTGCCCAAGGCGCGGCGCAGCCTGGTCGCCCACGTCATCGGGCAGAGTTCGATCGAATGGACCGGTCCGCGACCGCTGCTCACCGCGTACGCGACCGTGTGGCACTGGTACTCGGCCACCGACGACAACCGGCCCGCCGACTGGACCGTCATCGGCCTGGTGCGCGACGAGTTCGAGCAGTACGAGGGCGAGTGGCTCATCGCCCACCGCGACGTCCGCCCGGTCGCGGGTCGCGTAGCCGCCGGACGCGGACCGGTCTGATCATGCTCGACGCGCACGCGGGTGAGCCGACCGCGCCGCTGACACATCATCGGTGGGGACCGATTACTATGGAGTTGCCGATCTCGGCAGCGCTTTCTTCCCCACCGCGAAAGGATCCAGTTGTCACCCGCGTCCAAGGGCGCCACACAGGAGGGCTCCTCTACGGAGCCGGGTGACCAACCCGGCGTCCTCCTTTCTGCAGCGTCCGTTCGATCTCTCGATTTCCCCGCCACACCGCTCGGGTGGTGCTGAGGATGTCCATCGTTCTGACCGTGCTCAGCCTCATCGGTTTCGTGGCCCTCACACTCGGCACCGCACTGTTCGTCGCCGCCGAATTCTCCCTCACCGCGCTGGAACGCAGCACCGTCGAAGCGGCCGCCCGCGCGGGTGATGTCCGGTCCCGGCTGGTCAAGCAGGCCCATCACACCCTGTCGTTCCAGCTCTCGGGCGCCCAGCTCGGCATCACCATCACCACGCTCGTCACCGGCTTCATCGCCGAACCCGTGCTGGCCCGGCTGCTCGATCCGCTGCTGGACGCGGCCGGGCTGAGCCCGACCGCCGCGCACGGTGTCGCGCTGGTCCTCGCCTTGATCCTGGCGACCTCGCTGTCGATGATCTACGGCGAGCTGGTGCCCAAGAACATCGCCATCGCCAAGCCGATGGCGACGGCCCGGTTCACCGCCGGCCCGATGGTCGGGTTCTCGGCCATGTTCAAATGGCTGATCCGTTTCCTCAACGGCGCCGCCAACTGGATCGTGCGCAGACTGGGCATCGAGCCCGCCGAGGAACTGCGCTCGGCCCGTTCACCGCAGGAGCTCGGTTCGCTGGTGCGCACCTCCGCCCTGCGCGGGGCCATGGATCAGCGCACCGCGCAGGTGATGGACCGCTCGCTGGAGTTCGGTGAGCGCAGCGCCGAGGATCTGATGACACCGCGCGTGAAGGTCGAGTCGCTCGATCGCGACGACACCATCGCCGACCTCATCGCCGCCTCCGCCCGCACCGGATACTCCCGGTTCCCGGTCATCGACGGCGATCTCGACAACGCGCTCGGCGTCGTACACGTCAAGCAGGCGTTCATCCATCCCGCGCATCTGCGCAAGCAGATCCCGTTGAGCAAGCTGGCCGTCGCCGTGCCGATCGTGCCTGCGAGCCTCGACGGCGACGACGTCATGGAGCGGGTCCGCGCCGACGGCATGCAGGTGGCGCTCGTCGTCGACGAGTACGGCGGCACCGCGGGCATGGTGACCATGGAGGACCTGATCGAGGAGATCCTCGGCGACGTGCGCGACGAGCACGACGAGGAGGAACGCGATGTGCGCCGGGTCTCCGACGGCTGGGACTGCTCGGGCCTGATGCGCATCGACGAGGTGTCGCGGGCGACCGGATACGAAGCGCCGGAAGGTGAATACGAGACATTGGGTGGTTTGGTGCTGACCCAGCTCGGCCGGATTCCGGCCACCGGCGACGAGGTGGTGCTGCCCGAATCCCGCGGTTCCGGCGGCGGCTGGATCGCCAGGGTGGAACGGATGGACGGGCGGCGCATCGACCGGGTGCGGTTGGTCCCCGTCGACGCGGCGTACCTGGCGGCACGGGAGCACAATCATGGGTGACCTGTTCGGCATCGTGCTGACCTTCGTGCTGCTGGCGGGCAACGCGTTCTTCGTGGCCGCCGAGTTCGCGCTGATCTCCGCCCGCCGTGACCGGCTGGAAGCCCTTGTCGCCCAGGGCAAGAAGAACGCGAGGACCGTCATCGAGGCGGGCGAGAACCTGTCGATCATGCTGGCGGCGGCCCAGCTCGGCATCACCATCTGCTCGATCCTGCTCGGCCGGGTCGGTGAGCCCGCGGTGGCGCACCTGCTCGAGCGGCCGTTCGAACTGGCGGGCCTGCCCGATCAGCTGCTGCATCCGGTGGCGTTCACCCTCGCGCTCTCGGTGGTGGTGATCCTGCACATCCTGCTGGGCGAGATGGTGCCGAAGAACATCGCGCTGGCCGGTCCGGAACGCTCGGCGCTGCTGCTGGTGCCGATCCACCTGGTCTGGTTGCGGATCGCGCGCCCGCTCATCGCGCTGTACAACTTCCTCGCCAACATCTCGCTGCGGGCGATGCGGGTCGAGCCGAAGGACGAGCTCGACGCGACGGTGTCGACGGTGGAACTGGCCGAGATGATCGGCGAGTCGCGCTCGGAGGGTCTGCTCGACGAGGAGGAACACCGCAGGCTCACCCAGGCGCTGGGCACCTCGGAGCGGATCGTCGGCGATGTGATGGTGCCGTTGGCACTGGCGCGCTCGGTGCCGTTGCGCGGCAACGGAACCACACTCGGTGACATCGAGGCCGCGGTCGGCGAGACCGGTTTCTCCCGGTATCCGGTGCGCGCCTCCGACGGGTCGCTGGTCGGCTACCTGCACGTCAAGGATGTCCTCGACAAGGTCGCCGACGACACCGCAGGCCCGGAGACGCAGATCCCGCGCACCGATATCCGGCCGCTGCCGACGGTGAGCTCGGGCACCACCCTCTACGAGGCGCTGGCCCGGCTGCGCCGCACCAACAGTCACCTCGGCCGGGTGGTGGACAGCCGGGGCAACACCGTCGGTGTGGTGGCGATGGAGGACCTGATCGAGGAGTTCGTCGGCACCGTGCGCGACGGAACCCATCGCCTCACCGAGTAAGCGTCGCGCGGGCGGTCGCCGAGGTGCTACCCGGTGACCGCTCCGTGCGCGGCCGAGCTGACGAGCTTGCGGTACTTGGCCAGTACACCGGAGGTGTACCTGGGCGGCAGCGGCTCCCAGCCGACCTCGCGCCGGGCGAGTTCGTTCGCGTCGATCTCGACGTCGAGGATGCGGTTGGCGACGTCGAGGACGATCGGGTCACCGTCTCGGACGAAGGCGATCGGGCCGCCGTCCACGGCTTCGGGAGCGACATGGCCGACGCACAAACCGGTTGTGCCGCCGGAGAATCGGCCGTCGGTGAGCAGCAGGACGTCCTTGCCGAGGCCGGCGCCCTTGATCGCGCCGGTGATGGCGAGCATCTCGCGCATCCCTGGGCCGCCCTTGGGTCCCTCGTTGCGGATGACGACCACGTCACCGGCCACGATCGTGCCGTTCTCGAGCGCGTCCATCGCGGCGCGCTCGCCGTCGAATACCCGCGCTGTCCCGCGGAAGACGTCGGAGTCGAAGCCCGCGCTCTTCACCACGGCACCTTCGGGTGCCAGTGAGCCGTGCAGGATGGTGAGCCCGCCGGACTTGTGGATCGGCCGATCGAGCCGCCGGATGACCTCGCCGTCGAGGCCCAGCTCGAGGTGCGCGAGGTTCTCGGCCATGGTCTTGCCGGTGACGGTCATGACGTCGCCGTGCATGAGGCCCGCGTCGAGCAGGGCCTTCATCACGACGGGGATGCCGCCGACCCGGTCGACGTCGTTCATGACGTAGCGGCCGAACGGTTTGAGGTCGCCCAGGTGCGGCACCTTGTCGCCGACCCGGTTGAAGTCGGCGAGGGTCAGGTCGACCCCGGCCTCGCGGGCGATGGCCAGCAGATGCAGCACGGCATTGGTTGACCCGCCCAGTGCCATGACGACCGTGATGGCGTTTTCGAACGCCTCCAATGTCATGATGTCGCGCGCGGTGATGCCACGCCGCAGCAACTCGACGACGGCCGCACCGGACTTGCGGGCGTAGTCGTCACGGCGACGGTCGGGAGCGGGCGGGGCGGCCGATCCGGGCAGGCTCATGCCGAGTGCCTCGGCGGCCGAGGCCATGGTGTTGGCCGTGTACATTCCGCCGCAGGCGCCTTCGCCGGGACAGATCGCCCGCTCGATGCGGTCGACCTCGTCCCGGGTGATCAGGCCCTTGATGCAGGCGCCGACGGCCTCGAACGCGTCGATGATGGTGACGTCCTTGCCGTCGACATTGCCCGGCAGGGTCGAGCCCGCGTAGAGGAAGACACTGGCCAGGTCCAGCCGCGCGGCCGCCATCAGCATGCCGGGCAGGCTCTTGTCACACCCGGCGAGCAGCACCGACCCGTCGAGGCGCTCTGCCATCATGACGGTCTCGACGGAGTCGGCGATGATCTCGCGGCTGACCAGCGAGAAGTGCATGCCCTCGTGGCCCATCGAGATCCCGTCGGACACCGAGATCGTGCCGAACTCGAGCGGATAACCACCCGCCGCGTGGACACCTTCCTTCACCGCGTCGGCCAGACGGTCGAGCGAGAGATTGCAGGGGGTGATCTCGTTCCAGCTGGACGCGACACCGATCTGCGGTTTGGCCCAGTCCTCGTCGCCCATGCCGACAGCGCGCAGCATGCCTCGGGCAGCGGTTTTCTCGAGTCCGTCGGTGACATCGCGGGAGCGCGGCTTGATGTCGATCGACGGGTCGGTATCGGATGCCATGGGACAAGCCTACGACCCAGGAAACGCCGACCGGCGCCCCGCACGTAGGGCGTGTCCTTGCCCTTGCGGCGACGGCACCGACACCCGGCGCCTGACCGATCCGGCGATCTCCGCACGCGCGGCCAGCTGGGGCGCGCGCACGGAGTCGTGACGGCCCTCATCCGCAGTGCGCCGCGGGGACCTGGAGGTCCAGCCGACGCCAGTCCCGCAGATCACGCCCCAGTTGCCGGTCGTGGGTGGCCACGACGACGGCGGCCGTGGTGGCCCGCAAGGCCTCGGTGAGCTCGTCGACCAGCGTGCCGGACAGGTGGTTGGTCGGCTCGTCGAGCAGCAGGAGGTGCGGGCGGGCGGCCAGGGCGCAGGCGAGATCGAGGCGGCGTTGCTGGCCCATCGACAGGTCGCCGATCGGCTTGTTCGCCTCGTGCGAGGACAGCAAGCCCAGCGAGCTGAGAGCGACCCGCTCGCTCTCGGCGAGTAGTCCCGCGGTGACCAGCTCGGCGGTGTGCGCCTCGTAGACCTCGCGGGCCCTGCGTCGCAGCGGCCATCGAGATTCCTGCCGCAGCAAGCGGATTCGCGCCTTGCGGGCGCGGTGCAGCTGCCCGGTGGTCGGTGCGAGCGATCCGGTCAACACGCTCAGCAGGGTGGACTTGCCCGCGCCGTTGGCGCCGCTGATCACGAGCCGGTCCCCCGAATCCAGCGACAGCTCCACCGGTGCGGTCAATCGACCCGCGACCGTCACCTGCTCGGCGCGCACCAGCGTGACCCCGGCTCGGGCAGGCAGTTCGGGCATGGCGAACCACTGCGGTGGCACCGGTGCGGTGATGCGGTGCCGTTCCAGTTCGTCCTGGCGGCGGTGCACGGCGCGCGCCACCGAGCCTGCCCGCGTCGCCCGTTGGTGTTTGCCGGTGCCCTTGTCCGGTCGCCAGCCGGTGATCAGGCGGTTCTGGGCCGCCGACAGATCCTGCGCCAGCCGGGACCGTTCGCCCTGCTGCTGCTCGTACTCCTCGGCCCAGCGTTCCCGCTCGGCCCGGCGCCCGTCGCGATATCCCGCGTAGCCACCGCCGTAGACGCGCGGACGGCCGTCGCGGGTGGGATCGAGATCGAGGAAGGTCTGCGCCACATCCGAGAGCAGGGCACGGTCGTGGCTCACCACGATCACGCCACCCGGGAATGCCCGTAACCGGGCGGTCAGGAAGTCGAGCGCGGCTCGGTCGAGATGGTTGGTCGGCTCGTCCAGCAGCAGGAAGTCGTCCCCGGCGGCGAGTAGCACCGCCAACCGCACCCGGTAGCGCTGCCCCACCGACAGCGTGGACAGCGGACGGGTGCGGCCTGTGACGGCGCCGAGCCCGTCGAGGGCGATGTCGACGCGTCGGTCGGCGTCCCAGGCGTCGAGCAGCTGCGCGAGGTCGAGCGCCTCGCTGTAGTCCTGGTCGGCGCCGGGACGGCCCGCGGCCATGGCCTCGGTCGCCTCGTCGAGGCGCCGCATCGCGGCGCGGGCGGCGGCCAGGTGCTCGTCGATGACGGCGCCGACGGTGCGTTCGTCGTGGTCGGGCATCTCCTGGGTGGCCAGCGCCAGCGTGCCGACGCGCCGCACCGCGCCGTCGTCGGGGGTGAGCAGCCCTGCGAGGACGTGCAGCAGCGTGGACTTGCCGCGCCCGTTCTCGCCGACGATCCCCCACCGTGATCCCGGTGACACCGTCATGTCGACGCCGTCGAGCACGGTGCGCTCACCGCGCTGGACACGAATGTGCCGGCAGGCCAGTTGTGCCCGCGCACGGGCAAGCCGAATTCGGTTGGTCATGTCTTCCTCCGGGCACTCGTCACCCACTGCGGGGGGTACGGGATGTGCCGTGGTCGATGAACGCGCACAGCGTGCGCGAGGAAACATCGATGGCGGGGCCGTCAGCTGTCCGTCGGTGCGGACGCGGGCCCGAAGCTCTCAGAGAAAGTACAAATGCACGGTGTCGACGATAACAAGGTCGCGGACACGCGTCGACTGTGTTTCTCGCCGCGACACCGATGGATCGCCGGTTCCGCTAGTGTCCGAGCAGATCCGCCTCGCATGGCGCCGGTCGGAAGGAAGCCGATGTCGCTCTCGCGTCGACAGTTGATCACCGCGGCCGCGGTCGGCGGATCGCTCGCCGCGCTCGGAATGCCGGTCGGCCACGCGCAGGATCCTGTTCTCGGTGCGGGAGAGTTCGCCTCGCTCGCCGCGCGCGGCTACAACCGGCGATTCCAGGCCCAACCGGCGAAGATCTACGCGCCAACCAGTACCGAAGAGGTGCGGAGCGCGGTCGCCAGGGCGGTCGCCGAGGACTCGAGGATCGCGGCGCGCTCGGGCGGGCACTGCTTCGACGACTTCGTCGACAACGCGCAGACCCGCTCGATCATCGACCTCGGCGGGCTCGACGCGGTGTACTGGGACGAGCACCACCGCGCCTTCTCGGTCGACGCGGGCGCCGATATCGGCACGGTATACAACGCGTTGCACCGCTGGGGCGTGACGGTGCCGGGTGGGATCTGCCTCGGCGTCGGGATGGGCGGTCATATCTGCGGTGGTGGCTATGGTCCGCTGTCACGGAAATTCGGGCTCGTCGCCGACCATCTGGCCGGGGTGGAGGTCGTCACGGTCGACGACGACGGCGGCGCGAAAGTCGTTGTCGCGACCAGGAACGGGCCCGACCACGACCTGTGGTGGGCGCACACCGGTGGTGGCGGCGGAAATTTCGGTGTGGTGACCCGGTTCCTGCTCCGATCCCCCGGCTCCGCCGGCTCCGACCCGGCGAACACGCTGCCGAAACCCCCGGGCACCATGCTCAACGCGCGGTTGATCCTGCCCATCGCCACGGAGGATTCGTTCGTCCGTTTCCTCGGCAACTACCTCGGCTTCTTCGAACGTCACAGCGCACCCGGCACTGCATTCGCGGGCCTCTACGCGCCACTGATGATCAGGACGACCGGCACCGGCGCGGCCGAGATGCTGATCCTGTTCGATGCCGAAACCCCGGATGCGCGAATCCGTTTCGACGATTTCGTCGCCATGGTGAGCGACGGCGTATTTCCCCCACCTTTCGTCACCCCGGTCACCGAACTCTCCTACGCGGACACGGTGAACCAGGTGTACTACGCGAAGAGCCTGAACACCACGCGAGTCAAAGTAAAAGCCGCCTACCTGCGCAAGTCCTATTCCCCCGATCAACTCCGGATCTTCTACCGCTACCTCACCGACCTCCGCTTCCTCGGCGAATCCCAGCTCGAATTCCTCCCGTTCGGCGGCGCGATCAATGCCGTCCCCGCCGACGCGACCGCCATGCCCGCGCGGAACTCGTTCATGACAATGCTGATCCACGCATCCTGGCGCTTCGCCTTCGACGACGACCGGTACCTGCGCTGGGCCCGCGAGATGTACCGCGACGTCCACTCCGGAACCGGCGGCGTTCCGATACCGAACGACATCTACGGCGGCAGCTACATCAACTATCCCGACCCCGATCTGGCCGACGCCGCGTGGAACACCTCCGGCCTACCGTGGCACGCCTTCTACTACGGCGACAACTATCCGCGACTGCTCCGGATCAAACAGGCCGTCGACCCGAGAAATGTCTTCCAGCACAGTCTTTCGATCGGCCGACCGGACTGGTGACGTGCACGCGGGTTGCTCGGGTTCGGCTGCCGTAGTGCACAATCGGGCCTATGGCACGATCTCTGCCCCAGGGCGAATCGCTTCTGGTACGTACGGACTTCACCGACGACGCGGCCTGGGCCCACACCCTCGCCGCGGTCATGGCGTCCTACGACGAAGACACGACAACCGAGCTGACACCCGTCGACGACGTGGCCTTCGACGGACTGACCCCCGCCGACCTGGGTGATCTGCTCGACGGCCAGACCTACGTATTCCTCGCCGACACCACCACGATGACCGATCCCGAGCATCCACTGCTGGCGGTCGACACCAGCGACGAGGATGCCGGCGACGCGGTTTTCCGGCTCGCGCCGATCGCGATGGCAGAGGTCGAGGTCAACTTCGCCCTCTCCAACATGGACTTCGAGGACTACGCGGGCAGCGTCGACGACGACGGAGTCTTCCGCGGCTTCGATCGGTGAACGCTGCCCCGACCGGTGACACCGGTCAGGTGAGGGCGAGGACCCGGCACGGTCCGCCGGTGCCGCCCGCGTGTTTCGGTGCGCCGACGACGACCGTCGCACCCGTCACCGGTACCGCGGCGAGGTTGGCGAGCATCTCCACGCCGTAGCGGCCGGCGCCGAGAATAGCTGTGTGCGCGCCGAATTCGGGGTCGGCACCGGAATCCAGGCTGAGTGTGTCGACGCCGGCACCGACGATTCCGCAGTGCGCGACAAGGTAGTCCGCGGCTTCGGCGGAGAATCCCGGCGCGTGCGGCTTCCCTCGCTCGTCGAGATTGAGGAAGGTCGACGGGTGGGCGATGCGGCCTTCCCAGCCGGAATACATCGCGACGAAGGCGCGCTCCGGGATTTCCCCGTGCTGCGAGCGCCACCTGTCGATGTCGGCCACAGTCACCATCGCGTCGGCGTCGGCGGCGGCCTCGGCACTGATGTCGATGACGACGAGCGGCGCGACGAGGTCGTCGACCGCGAGGGCATCGGTGGTGGTGGCGCCGGGGATTCGATGCGCCGGAGCGTCGAGGTGGGTGCCGGTGTGCTCCCAGTAGCCGAGCGCGAACTGGCCGAACCCACCCGAGGAGTGCCAGGCCACCGGGATCTTGACCATCGGCGGATTTCCCGGCCAGACCGGCAGTTCGGGTGTCAGCGTGTGGGTCAGATCGACGACGACGCCGGAGCGGGGCGCGGCAAGGGCAGGCGCGGGTGCCACCGCGGCCAGTGCGGTGAGCCCCGCCAGGCCCAGCAGAGCTCGCCGGCTGGGTCGTGGCGCACCGTCGTGGGCGAGACGAACGATCTCGGGGGTGCACATCGGACTCAAGATAGTCGAACGGGCCAGGTCCGGCGCCTGATCAGGGCGGCCGTGTCACATCACCCCGAGCAGGTCTTCGAGACGGATCGGCAGGTCACGGATACGCACACCGGTGGCGTGATAGATCGCGTTGCCCACCGCCGCGGCCGAGCCGACGATGCCGATCTCGCCGATTCCCTTGGAGCCCATGGGGTTGACGTGCGGATCGTATTCGTCGATCCAGCTCACGTCGATGTCGCCGACATCGGCGTTGGCCGGGAGGTGGTAGCCGGCGAGGTCGTGGTTGACCACCTGCCCGAAACGCTCGTCGAATTGGCTCTGTTCGAGCAGCGCCATCGACACTCCCATGGTGATGCCGCCGATGAATTGCGAACGCGCCGTCAGCGGATTGATGATGCGGCCGGCGGCGAACACGCTGACCACGCGCGGCACCCGGATCTCGGCGGTGTCGATGTCCACCCGGACCTCGACGAAGTGTGCGCCGAAAGCGTGCGTCGAATAGTCCTCGCGCGCGGGATCTTTGGGAGCTGCCAAGGTGATCTCGGCACCGTCGGCGGGTTCGGTCCCGTATCGATCCCGGAAGGCCGTCGCGGCCGCCACCACGGCAGAGCCCCAGGACGCCATGCCGCTCGACCCACCCGCGACCGATCCGGCGGGCAGGCGGGAATCGCCGATGCGCAGATCGATCCGGTGCTGGTCGATACCGAGGGCGTCGGCGGCGATCTGACCGAGGGTCGTCCAGGTGCCGGTGCCGAGGTCAACGGCGTCGATGGCGACTTCGTATCGCTCGCCGGTCCACCGCACCCTGGCACTGTTTCCGCCGGCCACATCGGCCGGATAGGTCGCCGCCGCGACCCCGGACCCGACCAGACATCGCCCCGCACGCCGCGACCTCGGTGCGGGATCGCGATCCGCCCAGCCGAAGCGCTCGGCTCCCGCGCGGAGGCATTCGACCAGCCCGCGGCTCGAGAACGGGCGCCCCGACTCCGGGTCGACCTCGGGTTCGTTGTGGAGGCGCAACGCGATCGGGTCCATCCCGAGGGCGACCGCGAGTTCGTCGATCGCCGTCTCGGCGGCATACATGCCAGGACAGTGCCCCGGCGCGCGCATCCACGACGTGACGGGCACATCCAATGCCGCGAGGCGATGGGAGGTCGAACGGTTGGTGGCCGAGTACATCATCCGGGAGGCGACAGCGGACTGCTCGGCGAATTCCTTGACCGTGGAGGTCAGTTCGACCACATCGTGGGCGATCGCGGTCAGGGTGCCGTCCCGATGCGCGCCGAGCCGGACCCGCTGGATGGTCGGCGTGCGGTAGCCGGTGAGCGAGAACAGCTGCTGCCTGGTCAACGGCAGCTTCACCGGTCGGCCGTCGACGAGTTTCGCCGCCATCGCCGCGAGCACGATATTGGCGTGCGGTTCGCCCTTGGAACCGAAGCCGCCACCGACGTAGGGCGCGATGACCTGGACCTGCTCGGGGTCCAGCCCGAACAACGACGCGATCGTGGACCGCACGACATGCGGGCCCTGGGTGGAGTCGAACAGGACCAGCGTGTCGCCGGTCCACCGCGCGACGGTGGCGTGTGGCTCCATCGCATTGTTGTGGACCATCGAGGTCGTGTAGGTGTGGTCGATCGTCACCGGTGCGAGCTCGAGCGCGGTGTCAACGTCGCCGATGGAGGTATCGGTGGCGAAGCCTCCGCTGACGTCGTCAGGCGCGTAGAGGTCGTCCCGGTCCGCGCTCAGGATGACATCGCCGGGGCTCTCGTCGTAGGTCACCCGCACCTGCGCCGCCGCTTCACGGGCGACCTCGGGGCTGGTCGCGACGACCGCGCCGATCAGCTGACCGCGGAAGGCCACGTCGTCGTTCTGCAGGATGAACAGCTCGTTGTCGTCGTCGTCGGCCAACCGCGCGGCATTGTGCCGGGTGAGCACGGCGACGACGCCGTCGATGCGCTCGGCCGCGCTCGTGTCGATCTCCCGCACCCGGCCACGGATGATGGTCGCCTGGATCGGATAACCGTGCAGCGGGTCCCGCTGTGGATGTTCCATCGCGTAGGGCGCACGACCGCGCAGCTTCGCCGGGCCGTCGATCCGGGTGGGCGAAGTACCCATCGCCCGTGGACGAATCGGAGAGCTCATCGCGCCTCCTGCTCTGTCAGTGCGCGCAGCGTCGCGACGAGGACATTGCGTGCCAACGGGATCTTGAACGCGTTCTGGCGCTGTGGCCGCGCGGCGGCGAGCTCGGCGTCCGCGGCGGCGGCGAAGTTCCGCTCGGTGGCAGCGGTGCCGCGCAGCGCGTCCTCGGCGGCGCGGGCTCGCCACGGCTTGTGCGCGACCCCGCCGAACGCGATCCGCGCGTCGCGCACGACACCGTCGGCGATATCGAGCGCCGCCGCCACCGACACCAGCGCGAACGCGAAGGACGCGCGATCGCGCACCTTGCGGTAGGTGGACCTGGTTGCCCAGTCCAGCGCGGGCACGTCGACAGCGGTGATCAGGTCGCCGTGTTCGAGCACGGTGTCGCGCTCGGGTTCGGCACCGGGCAGCCGATGCAGGTCGACGACGGGGATTTCGCGTTCGCCGTTCGCGCCGAGCACCCGCACCACCGCGTCCAGCGCGGCCAGCGCCACCGCCATGTCCGACGGATGGGTGGCGATGCAGTCGCCGGACGCGCCGAAGATGGCATGTTCCCGATCGAATCCGCCGATCGCCGAGCAACCGCTGCCCGGTTCCCGTTTGTTGCACGGCGTGGCCGGATCCTGGAAGTAGGGACACCGGGTGCGTTGCAGCAGGTTGCCGCCGGTGGTGGCCAGGTTGCGCAGCTGCGCCGACGCGCCGGCCAGCAGCGCCGACGACAGCATCGGATAGCGCGCCCGGATGATCGGGTGGGCGGCCAGATCGGCATTGCGCACGGCCGCGCCGATGCGCACGCTCCCCCCTGGACGCTCGGTCACCTCGTCGAACGGCAGCCTGCTGACATCGACCAACCGGCCGGGAGCGATGATCCCGAGCTTGAGATGATCGACGAGATTGGTTCCCGCGCCGAGGAATACGGCATCGGGCTGGGCGAGAACCGCGGCGACCGCCCCCGCCGCGTCGTCGGCGCGCTCGTAGGCGAACTCCCTCATCGCCCGGCCTCCAGGATCGCCGCGACGATGTTCGGATAGGCACCGCAGCGGCACAGATTG
Organism: Nocardia sp. NPDC055053; assembly: GCF_053608285.1. Lineage (NCBI taxonomy): Bacteria > Bacillati > Actinomycetota > Actinomycetes > Mycobacteriales > Nocardiaceae > Nocardia > Nocardia sp. NPDC055053. Next base: position 124,247 of record NZ_JBSGVD010000003.1, read on the forward strand.
CCGCTCATCCGCTCGCGGATCTCCTCGGCGCTCAGTGCGATCCCGGCGGTCGCGTCGGCGGTCACCAGGCTCGGCGCGCCCGCCTTCATCTCGTCGAGCATGCCGACCGCCGAGCAGATCTGGCCCGGCGTGCAGTACCCGCACTGGAAGCCGTCGTGCGCGAGGAACGCCTGCTGGACCGGATGCAGCTCGTCACCGTCGGCGAGCCCGTCGGCGGTGACGATCGTCGCGCCGTCGTTGGCCACGGCCAGGGCAAGGCAGAGGGTGGCCCTGCGCCCGTCCAGCAGAACGGTGCACGACCCGCACTGCCCGTGATCACACCCCTTCTTCGGGGTCGTCACGCCCAGCTGTTCACGCAGGACGTCCAGCAGGGTGGCTCTGGTGTCGACGGTGACCGTCCGGTTCTGTCCGTCGATGGTCAAACTGATCTGCGCGCGCATCGAAGATGCCTCTCGCCGGGGGGACACCGATTCCACATCGACCAACGCAGCGGAGCTTCCGGCCCGCTACCAGTTTCTGTCCATCCTTGTGCTCACACGCCCGTCCGCCACGCTACCAATGCGCGGTCCCCGAACCGTGCGCCGCCGAGGCACTCTCGTTTGCGCTGTGCGGCGCCGGGTATGGGCCGCACTGTACGAGAAACCGAATCCAGCCCGTCGCGGCGACGCGGCCGGGCTGGGGAAGGAGTACCAGTGAGCACGGTAGCCGCAACTGTCGATGTGGATGTCCCGATCCGGACCGCCTACAACCAGTGGACCCAGTTCGAGACATTTCCGCAGTTCATGGAGGGAGTCGAGCAGGTCAGTCAGCTCGACGACCGGCACACGCACTGGCGCATCCACGTCGGCCCGTCGACGCGCGAGTTCGACGCGACCATCACCGAGCAGCACCCGGACGAGCGCGTCGCGTGGAAATCCGACAGTGGACCCGAGCACGCCGGAGTCATCACCTTTCACCGACTCGACGACACCCATACCCGGATCACCGCGCAGATGGAGGTCGACCCGGAAGGGTTCGTCGAAACCGCCGCCGACAAGCTCGGCGTGCTGAAGCACCGCGTGCACGGTGACATGAACCGCTTCAAGCACTTCATCGAGAGCGAGGGCCTCGAAACCGGCGCATGGCGCGGCGACATCCCGCGCCCCGACGCCGGGTTCTAACCCCTCTACCTCGACACACAGAGGGTGGCGACCGGGACTCCCCGGTCGCCACCGCTGTGCTGGTGGGGCTCCGCGATAGCATTGAGCATGTCTCGGAGTTCGCCTCGGAGTGACGTGCGATGACCGAACCGGCAGAGGACGCCACAGCCGCTGTCGATCCGGGGGCGATGGCGTCGGCCGCCGGCGAGGAACTCGAACCCGGGGACCGGATCGACGACTTCGACCTGCTGCTCGAGCTGGGCCACGGCGCGTTCGCCAGGGTATTCCTGGCGCGGCAACGCTCGATGCAGCGACTGGTGGCGGTGAAGATCTCCGCCGACCACGGCACCGAACCCCAGACCCTCGCCCGGCTGGAACACGAGTACATCGTCCGGGTCTACGACCAGCGTCTGCTCCCCCACCACGCGCTGAAGCTGCTGTACATGCAGTACCTACCGGGCGGAACGCTGGCATCGGTGCTGGAACGGGTCCGCGAGACCGCTCCGGAACAACGCGGCGGACAACTCCTGCTGGACGCCGTCGACGAAGCGCTGGCGGACAAGGGCGAGATCCGTACCTCGGACGCCCGGGTGCGGGACGAGATCGCCGCCCTGTCGTGGCCGGAGACGGTGGCCTGGCTGGGTCGCCGGCTCGCCGAGGCGGTGGACTATGCCGAGGGTCGTGGTGTGCTGCACCGCGACATCAAGCCGGCCAATGTGCTGCTCTCCGCCGACGGTGTGCCGAAGCTGGCCGATTTCAACATCAGCTTCAGCGATCATCTCGCGGGCAGCAATCCGGTGGCGTACTTCGGCGGATCCCTCGCCTACATGTCTCCGGAGCACCTCGAGGCGAGCCACCCGGGCCTGCCCGGCACGGTCGACGACCTGGACACGCGCAGCGACATCTACGCCCTCGGCGTCATGCTGTGGGAACTGCTGACCGGGCGGCGGCCCTTTCCCCGGATCGATGCGAAGGATTCGCAGGCAGCCGTCGAACAGCTCCTGGAGCTGCGTCGCCGCCCGATCGAGCAAGAATTCCTGGACGACCTCCCCGCCGACTGCCCGGCCTCGCTGCGCCGGGTGCTGCTGACGTGCATGTCGCCGAAACGGGAGGATCGGTGGGCCCATGGCGCGGAGCTGGCTCAGCAATTCGAGCTGTGCCTGGACCCGCGTGCCCGGGATCTGGTCGACCCGCCGCAGCGCAGCCACCGGCCGTCCGGGCCACTGTGGCCGATACCGATCCTGGTGATCGCGATCGGAGTGCCGAACGTCGTGGCGGCCGGATACAACTACTACTACAACAAAACCCTCATCGTCAGTACGCTCACGACCGAGGCCCAATATTCGTTCAACTATGTCGCCGCGATTCTGTATCCACTCGCCATCGCGGTTGCCACGGTATTGATTCTCTACGTCGCGCGCCGCCTCATTCTGGTACTCATCGGCTTGCACATGGGACGAAAATTTCCCGAGGAGACTCTCGCCAGGGCCCGGATCGATGCGCTACGCCTCGGCAACCGGGTGGCGGGGATCGCTTTCACCTTCTGGGCTCTCGGCGGCATCACCTTTCCGTTGCTGCTGAATCTGATCGCCGGCGGGGTTCCGGGTGGCACCTATGCCCATTTCATTCTGTCGGTGGCCGTGTGCGGCGCGATCGCGGTGGCGTATCCCAACTTCGCGATCACCTGGTATGTGGTGCGGTACCTGTACCCCGTTTTCCTTGTGCACGGACGGTCCGACGCCGCCGATGTCGAACACGTGCGCAGGCTCGGCGCTCGCACCGGTTTCTACCTCACGGTGGCGGCCGCGGTACCGATGCTGGGCGTCACCGGTATCACCTTCCTGCCCGGCACCGAGATCGATTCCATTGTCTGGGCGGTCCGCATACTGTGCGTCGGCGGCATCATCTGCTTCGTCATCGCCTATTTGCTGTTCGGCGTCATCAAGGAGGATCTCGCGGCGCTCGAACGCGTGGCGACCGCGTCCACCATCGCCTCGACCACCCAGTCGCACGCTGCCGGTGATTAGCTAGACGATCGAGGCGGGAATCTTCGGCAGGGCACTCGGGTGATGCCGGCCGAGCCAGTCCAGGAGCTCCTCCCGGACCGCGCACCGCAGATCCCACGCGTCGTCGGCATTCGACGTCGACATCGCCGCCCGCACCACGATATTGGTCGGCGTGCAGTCGGTGACCAGGAGGTTCCAGCTGCGCCCGTCCCACTCCGATCGGCCCCGCAGGAAGTCGTGCAAGTGCTCTCGCAGCAGCGGCACCGGTGTGCTGTGGTCGAGATGCAGCAACACTGTGCCGGTGACCTGCGGGCCGCCCCTCGACCAGTTCTCGTACGGCTTGCTGTTGAAGTAGGACACCGGCATGGTGAGCCTGCGGTCGTCCCAGATCCGCACCGTCAAGAAGGCGAGGGTGATTTCCTCCACGGTCCCCCATTCGCCCTCCACCACTACGGTGTCGCCGATTTTCACCGAATCCCCGAAAGCGATCTGCAGCCCCGCCACGAGATTGCTCAGCGTCGATTGCGCGGCGACACCCGCGATGATGCCGATCACTCCCGCGGAGGCCAGCAGCGAGGTTCCCAGCGTGCGCAAACTCGGGAACAACAACAGGATGGCCGCCGCCGCGGTCGTCACCACCAGCACAGAGGTGACGACACGGCGCACGAGTCCCAACTGCGTGCGCAACTGCCGCACCCGCGAAATCTCGCTGGTGCGCTCGGCATAACGGCGCAGCAGGTTCTCGGCGACCGCGTCGGCAGCACGCGCGACCAGCCACGCCGCCGCCAAGATCGCCGCCGCGGCAAGGATGTTGCGTATCACGGCATCGTGGCGTAGCTCCAGCTCCGCCAGCGGATAGGTGGTGTGCAGTGCCACCGCACCGAGCAACACCTGAAGCGGCAGTTGCACACGACGCAATTCCATCGGCAAATGGGTACCGGGCCGACGACGCGCGCTGTAGCGCAGCAGCCTGTCGAACAGCAGACCCGCCGACATCGTGATCGCGATCGTCACGAACACGACTGTCACCGGCCGAAGAATTTCCTCCACGAGATCGAACTCCTCTCGTCACCACCCCGGACCCGCTGCGCCGCCGCATGTTTCGCCGGCGGACAACCGCGGCCCGATGCACTCGCTTGTCCCACGCGCCCACTCGGTGAGTGTGTCGCTGCCGGGCGCTTACCCCTCTGACCGCGAGAGCCACATGACGATCCCGTTGCCCGCCACGACAGCGTCGATCAGACCGGCTCCTGGACGTGGTCGGCCGGGTTGTCGGCGTATAGTTCGGCGATCTCGGCCGCGTACTTGTCGGCAATCACCTTCCGCTTGAGCTTCATGGTCAGCGTGACCTCGTCGCCACCGGCTTCCCAGAACACCGGGAGGATCCGGAATCGCTTGACCTGTTCGACCCGCGAGAGTTTCGCGTTGCCCGTGGCGATGCCCGCGGCGATCTGTTTGATCACCTCGGGGTTCACGGCAAGCGCGGCGGCCGAGGCGTCGGGCAGATTGTGCTGGGCCGCATACGGTTCCGCGCCGTCGGCATCGAGCACGATCAGGGCGGTGTTGTAGGGCAGGGCGTCGCCGATCGTGGCCATGGCGCCGATCAGTGGGGTCGCTGCCTTGATGGCGTGTTCGATCGTTGTCGGCGACATGTTCTTGCCCGCCGCGTTGATGATGAGTTCTTTCTTGCGGTCGACCACCCGCAGGTAGCCGTCGTCGTCGACGGTCACCACGTCGCCGGTGCTCAGCCAGCCCTCGGCGTCGACGGCCTCGGCCGTCTTCTCCGGCTCGCCGCGGTAGCCCTTCATCACCAGCGGGCCCTTGACCAGCAGTTCACCGTCCTCGGCGATCCGCGACTCCATACCGGCCAGCAGTCGCCCGACCGTGCCGAGGCGGGTGTCGCTCGGATGGCTGACGCTGCAGATGCACGACAGTTCCGACATGCCCCAGATCTCCGAGATCGGCACACCGAGCCCGGCGAAGAAGCCGAGGGTCTGCGGCGGGATCGGCGCGGCGCCCGACAGCGCGAAGCGCAGACGGTCGAAACCGAGCTTGGCCCGCAGCTTCGACAGCACCAGTTCGTCGGCCTTGGCCCATTCGGCGGCCACCTCGCCGGGGATCGGCTGCCCGGCCAGCTGGTATTCACTGCGCTTGGCGCCCACCGACAACGCCCACTGCATGCCCTGCCTGCGCGTCTCGTCGGGTTCGTTCGCGACGACGAATTCGATGGCGGCCTTCAGCTTTTCCCACACCCGCGGCACCGCGCCCCAGATGGTCGGCCGCAGGTCCGCCAGCGCGGCGGCGATCAGCTTCGGATCCGGCACCGCGGTGACCTGCGTGCCGAACACTTCCTGAAGGTAGAGCGCGGTGAGCCGGTCGGCGATGTGGGCGCTGGGCATGAACGAGGTGATGGAGTCACCGAACTCGAAGCCGAGCACCTCGCCGAGGCCGTAGGCCTGGAACATCAGGTTCGCATGGGTCGTCTCGACGCCCTTGGGGTTTCCGGTGGTGCCCGAGGTGTAGATCAGGGTCGCCACATCGCCCGGTTCGACCGCACGCCAGGCGGCGTCGAAATCGAAATCGGGTGCGCCACCGGCGATCATCTCCGCCACCGGCACCGTCCCCTCGACGGCGTCGTCGATGCAGACGATGTGATCCAGCGGGACTCCGCTGTCACGAAGCCGCCGCACATACTGCGCCTCGCAGATCACCACGCGCGCACCAGCATTGCCCAGAACATGCGCGAGCTGCTCGGCGGACAGGGTGTTGTAGACGGAGAACGACGTCGCGCCCACATGCTGGGCACCCACCTCGATGGGGTAGAACTCGACGCGGTTGCTCATCATCAACGCGACGGTGTCGCCGCGCCGCACGCCGAGTGCCGCGAGACCGGCCGCGGCGTCTCGGACGCCGGCGGCGTATTCGCGCCAGGTCAGGGTTTGCGCGTCACCCGGGGTGCGCAATGCGACAGCGTCGGGATCAATGGTGGCGTTGTACTGGAATGCGGCACAGAGGGTTTCGAAACGTGCTGTCGACATAGTGTGATGTCTTCCGTGTTCAGACCGCGGTGGCGGCTTCGGGGTCGAGGAGAGAAGTGATGAATCGGCCCGCGGCGCCGAAGGCGAATCTGGCCTCGGGCGCGAGGGCGGGCATGACCTGGAATACGTGCATCTGATCCGGCCACACCTGCAGTTCGCACACCGCGCCGGCTCGGCGCAGGCGGTCCGCCAGTTCGATCGCGTCGGCCGCGAAATACTCCGTGCTACCGGTCTGGATCAGGGTGGGCGGCAACTCCGCGCCGTGCTCCGGCCGCAGTTCGAGGTGTTCGCTCGTGAAGTGGGCGATCGCTTTGGCCGACAGCGTGTAGGAGATCACCCCGTCGCGGTTCCGCTCCCCGGTGTGCGCGATCCGCAGCCCGAGGTCGGCCATCGGCGAGAACAGCACCAGCCCGCCCGGTCCGGGAATCCGCTTGCGGGCGTTGGCCAAAGCGAGGTCGGCGGCGAGGAATCCACCGGCCGAATCGCCGGCGACCACGATCCGGTCCGGCGAGTAGCCGCGCCGCAGCAGCCACCGATACGCGCGCGCCACATCCAGCTGGGCGCACGGGCTCGGATACTCCGGCGCCAGGCGATAGTCGACGACGAACACCCGGGTGCGGGCCGCCGTCGAAAGCCGCGATGCCACACCGCGATACGCCGCGGCCGACCCGGCGACGAACCCGCCGCCGTGCACGTACAGGATCACCGCGTCGGCGCGGGTGGCTTTCGGCCCCGTGACGAATTCACCGTGGACCGCACCGTCGTCGACCCGATCCACCGTGGTCCCGGCCAGGCTCGGCCCCACGGCCACCATCGCGATGTCGATCGCCAAGCGAGCCATCGGCAGCGTCGCGGTGGTGACCGGAATCGCGGCCGCCAACGGCCGCACCGTCCGCTCCGCCACCAGCCGAGCGGCCCTGGTCCGCAGCGAACCCCGCGCGCCCGGCGTCACCCGATGGTCCGTTGCTCGACGCGCTCGAGCAGGTCCTTGACCTTCGCACTGCCCGCGAGCTGCGCGTCAAGGACCACATTGACCGCGCCCCGCAGCAGCGCGTACGGCTCCCATCCGCTGGGTGCGATGGTCCGGGCCGCGCGCCGCCCGATGCCGTCGGCGATCACGGTCGCGGCGTGCGCGGCGGTGATCCGGACGTTCAGCGGCCAGGGCAGCATCTGGTCCAGTTCCCGGCCGAGGTCGTCCCGGTCGAGCATGGCGTGCGTCATCTCGGTCTCGACGACACCGAAGTAGGCCACCCCCGCGCTCGCCCCCGCCGCGGCGAGTTCCACCCGCAGCGCGCGCCCGAACTGCTCGACGGCGGCCTTGCTCATCATGTACGGCGACCCGGCCATACCCGGTGCGAACGACGCGCACGACGACACGACCACCACGTGACCACGCGCCGCGACGATGTGGTCGAGGGCCGGATGCACGGTGTTGAAACAACCTTCGAGGTTGATCGCCATCACCCGGTCGAATTCGCGCGGGTCCATCGTGCGTACCGTGGCTGGTTTCGGTGTGACCCCGGCATTGGCGACCACGACGTCGAGGTGACCGAAGGTGTCCACCGCGAGCCCGGTGGCTGCCACCATCGCCGCGCGGTCCCGCACGTCGGCCGCGATCGCCAGTGCTCGTGACCCGAGGCCTGCGGCGGCAGCCTCAGCGGCGATCTCGTCGACGTCGACGACGACCACGAATGCACCACGGGAGTAGAGAATCTCGGCCAGCTCGCGGCCGATCCCCTGTCCCGCGCCGGTGATCAGTACCGTCTTGTCGCGAACGTCGTAGGATCGGCGGGCGAACAGGCCGACAGGATTGAGCGCGGTGAGGTCCATCAGGCACTCACCTCATAGGACTCGGCATCGAACGCACTGGTGCGTTTCCGGTACTCGAAACTCCAGTTCGGATACAGACCGGCGTTGCGCCCGTCCGGCGTGGTGTAGTAGCTGTCGCAACCACCGGTGAGCCACACCGTGGACGCGCTGCGCCGATGCATCTCCTCGATGAACTCGTCCTGGGTCCGCTGCCGGACTTCCACCCGGTGAGCGCCCTTGTCGCGCAAGGTCTTCAGTGCGTCGACGATGTAGGCGACCTGGGATTCGATCATGAAGACCGCCGACTGGTTGCCCGCCGCGCCGAACGGTCCCAGGGTGAGGAAGAAGTTGGGGAACCCGGCCATCGCGGTCCCCAGGTAGGTCCGGCGGTGCTTGCGCATGAGGTCGCCAACCGACGCAGCGCTGCCGACGATCCGGTCGTAGACCGACGGCGCCGGGTCGAACCCGGTGCCGTAGATGATCGTGTCGACCGGGATCTCGGCTCCGGCCCAGGTGACGACGGAATGCGGGCGCACCTCGGCGATGCCGTCGGTGACCACGTCGACGTTGTCCTGGTCGAGGGCGGGCAGGTAGGCGTCGGAGAAGATCGCCCGCTTGCAGCCGATCATGTAGTCCGGCGTCAGTGTCTTGCGCAGCTCCGGATCCCGCACCTGACGGCGCAACTGCCAGCGGCCGAGCAGCTCGTAGGGGTGCCGGAAGCGGTTGTCGACGAACCCGACCAGCCCGAAACCCTCGATCGCCGCGTACCACGCGCCGCGAACAGCCTTGCCTGCCAAGGGAAGTTTGCGCAGCACGAAGCGCTCCGCACCCAGCGTCGGCCGGTCCATGCGCGGGATGATCCACGGCGCGGAACGCTGGAAGACGGTGAGCGCAGCCACCTTCGGCTGGATCTCCGGCACGAACTGCACCGCCGAGGCACCGGTGCCGATCACCGCCACCCGTTCACCGGTGAGATCGTGCTCGTGGTCCCAGTGCAGGGAGTGGAATGTCTTGCCCGCGAAAGTGTCCAGGCCGGGCAGCGTCGGGTATTTCGCCTCGGCGAAGACGCCGGCGGCCGAGATCAGGTAGTCCGCGGTGAGCGGACCCTGCGAGGTCTCGATGTGCCACAGCGAGCGTCGCTCGTCCCAGCGGGCCTCGAGCAGTTCGGTGTTCAACCGGATGTGCTGGACCACATCGAATGTCGTCGCCACCGAGCGGATGTAGGCCAGGATCTCCGACTGCTTGCCGTAGGTCCGTGACCAGTCGGGATTGGGCGCGAACGAGTAGCTGTAGAGCTGCGACGGCACGTCGCACGCGCACCCCGGGTACGTGTTGGCCTGCCAGGTCCCGCCCAGATCCGCGGCACGTTCGAGGATGACGAGATCGTCGAATCCGGCCTCGCGCAATTTGATCGCGAGTCCGATGCCGCCGAATCCGGCACCGATCACGACGATGTGACGGTGTTCGGTCATGGTTACCTGTTCCTTCCGTGCAGCTGGGTGACCAGCCGATCCACGACGGCGTCGGTGGTCTTGCTGCGAGTGAACGTGGTCAGCGCCAGCGGCAACGAAAAGCGCTGCCGTGTGGTCGCCTTGGCGTAGGTGAATTCCTTGAGGCCGTCCGCCCCGTGCACGCGACCGAAGCCGGAGTCACCGACCCCGCCCAGCGGCAGGCTCGTGATGGTGGCATGGGCGACATAGGCATTGATGGACGTGCCGCCCGCGCGGATCCGGTCGGCGATCCGCCTGCCGTTGTGGCGGGAGAAGACGGTGCTGCCCAGGCCGTAGGACCCGGCGTTCACCCGTTCGATCGCCTCGTCCATGTCCCTGACCCGGGCGACGGTGAGGGTCGGCCCGAAGGTCTCCTCGGTGACCGCGGCGGCGTCCTCGGGGACATCGACCAGGATGGTGGGCTGCACGAACTGTCCGTCGATCGCGTCGGCACCGCCCAGCAGTGCCCGCGCGCCGCGCGCGAGCGCGTCCTCGATGTGGTGGCGGATGATCGCGATCTGCTTGGGCATGGTGATCGGCCCGATCTTGGCCGCGCCGGTACCAGCACGCAGATTCCGCGCGCAGGCGACGAGTTTCGTCAGGAACTCGTCGTAGACATCGGTGTGCACGTACACGCGCTCCACGCCGAGGCAGGTCTGGCCCGCGTTCGACATCCCGCCCCACACCGCGGCATCGGCGGCGGCGTCCAGGTCCGCGTCGGCATCGACGATCAACGCGTCCTTGCCGCCGAGCTCCATCAGCACCGGTGTCAGGGTCTCCGCGCACGCGGCCATGACCCGCTTACCGGTGGCGGTGGACCCGGTGAAGCCGATCTTGCCGACACCGGACCGGCACAGCGCGGCACCGGTCTCCCCCATGCCCGTGATCACCTGGAACACCGGCTGTTCCGGGACGACCTCGGCGAACCGCTCCGCCAGCCACCGTCCGACGCCCGGCGTGAATTCGCTCGGTTTGAACACCACGGCGTTGCCCGCGGCGAGGGCGAACGACACCGAACCCAGCGGCGTGAATACCGGGTAGTTCCACGGTCCGATCACGCCGACCACCCCGAACGGGCGGTATTCCAGCGTGCATTCCTGGTTCACGGCGAGCAGACCGGGCCGGACCGACCGTGGGCCGAGTACCTGCCGGGCGTTGCTCGCCGCCCAGGCCAGATGTTCGAGCGCCATGGCGATCTCGAGCCGGGCGTCCGAGAGCGGCTTGCCCATCTCTTGATGGATGATCCGGGCGAGTTCGGCTCGCCCACTGACGATTTCACCCCGCCAGGCATCCAGCCGACGGGCCCGCTCGGCGAATCCCAGCCCCGCCCACCAGTCCGCCGCCCGGCGCGCGTCGGTGACGGTTGCCTCGACCTCGGCCGGGGAGAAGATCGGATAGCTCCCGACCACGGCGCCGGTCGCCGGGGAGATGACGTCGAACGTCGACGACAGTGTTGTTCGTCCCATTGGACGACCTTTCTGGTTCGTGCCCTGCTCAGAGATCGAGTACGAGGGATTCGCCCGCTGCGCGCGACACGCAGGTCAGCATGTGGCTGCCGCGGTCGGCGCCGATGAGCTTGCGGTCGCGGTGATCCACCGCACCGGAGAGCACCCCGACCTTGCAGGTGCCGCAGAAGCCCTGCCGGCACGAGTACACGGCGTCGGGTTTCACCCGGGTAATGGCGGCCAGCGCGGTTTCGTCCGCGCCGACCCGGACGGTGGTGCCCGAACGGGCCAGTGTCACATCGAATTCCCTGCCGTCGACCACCGGCAGCGCGGAGAAACGCTCGGTGTGCAGCGAGCCCGTCGGGTTGACGGCGAAGGCATGGCGTTGCGCCGCGTCGAGCACCGGCGGCGGACCGCAGACATAGATCGCAGCACCCGGCTCGGCTCTGCCGATCAGCGCGCCCACGTCAGGGGTGCCGAATTCGTCGTCCGGGCGGATGTCCACCCGGCTGCCGCCGAGGGTGACCAGTTCGTCGAGGAACGGCATGGTCTCCCGCGAGCGGCCCAGGTAGATCAATTTCCAGCGTGCCTGCGCACGGACTGCCGCCCGGACCATGGGCAGGATCGGCGTGATCCCGATCCCGGCCGCGACGAACAGGTACGACGGCGCGGCGATGAAGTCGAACGCGTTGCGCGGTCCGCGAATTCGGATCGCGTCGCCCACTGCCAACTGATCGTGGACTTCGATCGACCCGCCCTCGCCGCCGGCGATGCGGCGGACCGCGATCCGGTAGCGGTGGCGGTCCTCGGGGTCACCGCACAGCGAATACTGGCGCTGTTTGCCGGAGGGCAGCACGATGTCGAGGTGCGAGCCTGGCCGCCACGGCGGCAGGGGCGCACGGGTCGGCGATGTCAGCGTCAGGGAAACAACATCCGCAGCGACCGGATCGATCCGGGTGATCGTCAGCGGAATCTCGAAACCGCTGTGCCGCACCGGGTTCGGCCGCGAAATCAAAGTCGCCGCCCGGCCCTGCACGAACAGATGCCGGTAGCCGTCGGCCACGGCGCCCAGCGCACGCAGGGCGGCCGGTGGGGTGTACTGCTCCACCATCGCCGCCGTCACTGCTCGGCCGCACGTGCCGCGGGCGAATGCGCGAGGTAGCGCAACGCGCGATCCATCGGCCCGAGCTGCGAGGGATGGAAGCCCGGCCGCAGGTACCGGGGGATCTCGCTGATGAACAAGCCGAAGTTCGGCACGATGCCACGGGCAGTAGCCCGAGCCAGCTGCACCGGCCAGAACGGACCCTTCCGTGGGGCAGGGTCTTTGGCATACAGGTAGGCCGACGACACGAGGAAGGTCGCCAGCAGCGTCGCACTGGCGGCCACGGCCGTGCGCGCTTTGCGCGCGTAGCTGCCGTCGACATACATGTAGGCGTCGTAGACCACGCTGCGGTGCTCGACTTCCTCGGCGCCGTGCCAGCGGATCAGATCCAGCATGGTCGGATCCATGCCGAGGTCCTCGAACTTGTCGTTCTCCAGCAGCCATTCGCCGATGACCGCGGTGTAGTGCTCCATCCCGGCGAACAGCGCCAGGCGCTCCTTGAGCCATTCCTCCTTCGCCCGGCCGGTCAGGCCGTGGTCACCGAGGATGCGATCGACGAACCAGGCGAAGGTCTTGACCATCGAATCGACGTCGAGGCCGATGGATTGCAGGTGGTCGCGCGCGCCGGCGTGGCTGCTGGCGTGCATCGTCTCCTGACCGACGAACCCCTGCACCTCCTCGCGCAGTCGCTGGTCGTCGATGTAGGGCAGCGCCTCGGCGAGCGCTTGGGCCATCGCCCGTTCGCCTTCCGGCAGTACCAGGTGCATGACATTGATGACGTGGGTCGCGAAGACCTCGCCCGGGATGTAGTGCATCGGCACATCACCGAAATCGAAGTGCACGTCCCGCGCGTTGATCGCGTGCGCTTCCTCGCGGTGATGACGCCTCGTTGCGTCAGCGGAGTGAGCCATGCCTCAACCGTACGATGCAACACAAAAGATTGCAATGTTGCAGCGACAAATTGTGTGGATCTGTTGCATCCGCCCGGTGGTTGATACCGTGGTCGGCATGACCGCGGCACCTTTCACCTCGACGAACACACCGGAAACCGACGATTCCGCGGCGGCGCGCATCCTCGATGCGGCACTGATCCAGTTCGAGCAGGTGGGCGTCAAGAAGACGACGGTCGAAGACATCGCCCGCCAGGCCGGCGTCGACCGGGCCACCGTGTATCGCCGGGTCGGGTCCCGCGACGACGTGGTCACCGCCGTATTCGCCCGCGAAGTCGGCCGGGTCCTGGCCGACCTGCAGAGCTTGCCGGGCAAACACGACAACCTCGACGACCTCGTCGCGGACATCCTCGTGACTGTCGTCGGCCGGTGGCGTGCGCACCCGCTGGTCCAGCGTCTGCTGGTACTCGAACCCGACCGCGTGATGCCGCACCTCACCACCGACAGCGCACCGACCGTCGCCACGTCGATCCTGACCACCGAGTCCATGCTCCGCGAAGCGATCGCCGCCGGGATGCTGGCCGAGCCACCGGACCTGCTCGCCCGCGCCGAAGTCCTGTGCCGCATCGTGCACTCGATAATCCTGGCGCCGTCCGGGCTGCTCCCGCTCCACACCGACGAAGAACTGGACGCTTTCGCCCGCGCCTACCTCGTCCCGGTCATCACCCGCTGACCGCCTAGACCCGGCCCGGGTCTAGGCCGCGTTGGTGAGTCGCGCGGCCGCCGCGCCGACGGTCGGCCCGGCGCTGACCAGTGTGCGCATGAACCGATCCTGTTCTCGCGCACCGCGAGTCGCCGCGCGGTCGAGCCCGCCGGGAAGAAGACGGGTGGCCGAGCGCACCACGTTGGTGGGGATGCGCAGCGCCGGATACCACGGCACGATCACCGTCGGCAGCCCGAGCGAACGCATCGTGTGACGGCCGAGGAAGGTCCCCGTCACCGACAGATGCTGGGCATAGGCGAGGCGGCGGCGGATCGTGGGCAGCCGGTCGTAGTTCCACGACAACGGATCTCGTGACATCGGCACCGCGAGTTGACGGGTCGACTCGTCGGGGTCGGCCAGGGCGGACAGCGTGTGCACCAGCACGCGCACGCCGTCACGGAAGGAGTGCGGCAGCCACTGTTCCTCGACGCCGAGCAGCCAACCGACATAGCGGACCAGGTGCGCGATCGCATCCGTTTCGGCGGGGGTGAGCAGCAGGCCCAGCCCCATCCCACCGATCGCCGGTGCGATGAAGGCGCCGACCAGGGTGGCCGCCATGTCGGTCTGGTTGATGGGCAGGCCCCAGTCGTCGGCCTGCCAGTCCGGCATGGCGGCCACGTGCCTGCGGACGAACGCGTGGATGAGCCGCACCCGGATCGTGGACTGGTATCCCAGGCCCAGCGGGGACAATCCGTCCTCGGACAGGACGTCCATCGCCCACTGCATCGTCTCGGCCCATCGCTGATTGGAGCCCTTCTCCAGCGCTCCCGTCCGCAACAGCGTCTTGTTGAAACCGGAGAACTGGTAGCCGCCGAGCATGGCGACATCGCGCGCGATGTACATGCCGTCGGATCCGCCGGTGAGCATGACCTTGGCCCCGCGCACGAGTTTGTCGTGATCGACCCAGGCCGGAACGGTCTCGACCGCGGTGAAGAACTCGCGCAGCGGTGCGGGCGCCTCCGGGACCGCGGCGATGCCGTGGGTGAGCGCTCGATCGAACAGCGGGCGCATCTGCTTCGTGCCGGAGGTGACCATCCAGTCGACCAGCCGGTCCATCGGGTCGTCGCCGACGAGCAGGCCCTCGCCGAGCCGCTGCCATTGCATCGGGTCGGGACCCCCGATTCCCAGCATCGCCGCGAAGCCGCCGACGACTGCCGGGGTGCGGTGGGGCCGATCGGGATGACGGGTGGGAACGGTGGCCATCGACACTCCTCGTTGAGCGACGCAAACTGGATAACGACTGATATCCAAAGTAGGTCGGCTGCTAAAGTCCTGTCAATGGCGCGCGCAGAGGTGGTCCGGTCCTACCGGGGAATCAGCGCGGCGAATCGACGCGACGAACGCCGCGACAAGCTCCTCGCCGCGGGTCGGCAGACCTGGGGCGAGGCAGGCCTGACCGAAGTCACCGTGCGCCGCGTGTGCGCCGCGTCGGGGTTGACGCCGCGGTACTTCTACGAGCACTTCGCCACCAGGGACGCGCTGATCCTCGCTGTCGCCGAGCGGGCGCACGAGGAACTGTTCACGACCATGGTCGAGGCCAGCCAGGCCGAGCCGGGTGGGCTCCGGCGCAAGCTGCTCCGGGCACTGACGACCTACCTCGACGCGATCGCCGACGACCCGAGCGTGCACCGCATCCTCACCAGCGACGCGCACGGTGTCGCCGGGCTCGAGGAACTCCGCGCCCGCGCCGTCGGCATCGTCACCGATCTCGTGGTGCGGTACAGCGCGGAGTTCCTCGACGCTCCCGCGAATCCGGAGATCCGGCGCAGGGAAGCGCTTTTCGTCGTCGGCGGGGTCAACCAGCTCGTCGATACCTGGCTGCGCGATCCCCGTCAGTCGACCACCGAAGTCGCCACCCTCTGCACCGAACTGGCCCTCGCCGTGGTGAACAGATCCGCCTGACCCAGGTCTGCCACCGAGGCGATCCGGCGCCACCCACGTGCGGTGAACCACCCACGCCCCATTCCCCACAGAAGTAAAAGTTCGATCTGCCTACACACAGTCACGGCTGCTCCCGAAAACGGAACAGACACCGAGCATAATCGCCCCGGCGAGGTGTTGACACACCGTCAACAGTGACGCTATGTTAACGCTCATTCTCGACCACCGTTTGGCGGATGGGAACAGCGCGGCCCCGTTCGGAGCCGCTTCCCTGGGGGGCGCCGCACCGCGCGCCACCCTGACCGCTCCGCGCCCGGTGGCCTGACCCCAGTTCGAGGAGAGCATGTCCGAGACAGACGAGATCGACGCCGATGCTGTTCTCTCACAAGCAGATCTGAC
Organism: Nocardia sp. NPDC055053; assembly: GCF_053608285.1. Lineage (NCBI taxonomy): Bacteria > Bacillati > Actinomycetota > Actinomycetes > Mycobacteriales > Nocardiaceae > Nocardia > Nocardia sp. NPDC055053. Next base: position 140,209 of record NZ_JBSGVD010000003.1, read on the forward strand.
AGCGCTGGCGACCTGGATGGATGCCCACGGTCTCGGATCGGGGCCGTTGCTGTCGGTCGAACCGGTCACCGGCGGAACCCAGAACGTCATGGTCCGCTTCGAACGCGCGGGGCGCGGCTACATTCTGCGTCGCGGTCCGCGCCATCTCCGTCCGCGAAGCAACGACGTCATCCGGCGCGAATTCAAGATCCTGAACGCCCTCGCGACCTCGGATGTGCCGCACGCCGACCTCATCGCCGCGTGCGGCGACGAGTCGGTGCTCGGCGGCGCGGTCTTCTATCTCATGGAACCGGTAGCCGGTTTCAACGCAGGCGTCGAACTTCCCGAACTCCACGAGCGCGACGTCGCCGTCCGACAAGACATGTGCCGCAGCCTGATCGACGCGCTGGCCCGGCTCGGCGCCGTCGACCACACCGCGGTAGGACTCGGGAATCTCGGCAGGCCGGACGGGTTCCTCGAACGTCAGGTGCCCCGCTGGCTGAGCGAACTCGACTCCTACGCGGCCTTCCCCGAGTATCCGGGCCCCGCGATCGGCCCGGTCGCCGAGGTCGCGCGATGGCTCGACGAACACCGCCCCACCTCGTTCTCCCCCGGCGTGATGCACGGCGATTACCACGCGGCCAACGTGATGTTCTCCTACTCGACGCCCGATGTGGTGGCCGTCGTCGACTGGGAGATGTGCACGATCGGCGACCCACTGCTCGACCTCGGCTGGCTGCTGGCGACCTGGCAGTTGCCGGGATCGCCGCAGGAGTTCGCGGGCCGATTGACCCGAGCAGGCGGGCTGCTCACCTCCCGAGAGCTGGTCGCCCGCTATGCCGAGCAGTCGAATCGCGATGTCTCGGCGATCGATTGGTACACCGTGCTGGCCTGCTTCAAACTCGGCATCGTGCTCGAGGGGAGCTACGCGCGGGCGCTCGCGGGCAACGCGCCGATGAGTATCGGTGAGCGACTACACCACACGACGCTGCGCCTGTTCGAACGCGCGCAAACCCTGATGAGTGGAGAGTGATGATCGACTTCGAGATCCCCGCCGACGTCGCCGAACTGCGTGACCGGGTACGAAAGTTCGTCGACACGGAAATCGTGCCGTACGAGAAGGACCCCCGCGTCACCGCGCACGGCCCGACCGACGAGCTTCGCCGCGAGCTGATAGCGAAGGCGAAAGCGGCAGGCCTGCTGTCTGTCCAGCAGCGTCCCGAGGGCATGTCACACCTCGAGCAGGCAGTGATCTTCGAAGCCGCCGGTTGGTCGACGCTGGGTCCGGTCGCCATGAATTGCGCCGCGCCGGACGAGGGCAACATGTTCCTGCTGTCGAAGGTCGCCGACGCCGATCAAGCCGCCGAGTACCTGGACCCTGTCGTAGCGGGCACCGCGCGTTCGGTGTTCGCCATGACCGAGCCCGACGGTGCGGGTTCCGATCCCAGCCAGTTGTCGACGACCGCGGTCCGCGACGGCGGCACCTTCGTGATCAACGGACGCAAGTGGCTGATCACCGGCGCCGTCGGCGCCGACACGTGGATCATCATGGCCGACGTTCCCGGCGAAGGCGCGACGCTGTTCCTTTGTCACGGGAACACACCCGGCATCGTCATCGAACGGGTCATGAACACGATGGACCGCAACTACGTCGAAGGACACTGCGTCGTCCGGTTCGAAGACCTGACCCTGCCGGAATCGTCCGTCCTCGGCTCGGTCGGACAGGCATTCCGCTATGCGCAGCTGCGACTGGCGCCGGCTCGCCTCACGCACTGTATGCGCTGGCTCGGCGCCGCATCCCGTGCCCAGTCGATCGCCATCGAGCACGCGAAAACCCGGACGTCGTTCGGCAAACCGATCGGCAGGCATCAGGGCGTCGGCTTCCTGCTGGCCGAGAACGAGATCGCGCTGCAGCAATGCCGGCTGATGATCTGGTGGGCGTGCTGGCACCTGGACAAGGGCGGCAAGGCGCGACACGAGTCATCGATGGTCAAGGCGATGGTCTCCGAGGAGCTGTTCAAGGTGGCCGACCGATGCGTGCAGGTCCTCGGCGGCATCGGGATCAGTGACGAGACACCGGTCGCGGCGATCTTCACCGACATGCGAGCGTTCAGGCTCTACGACGGGCCGACCGAAGTGCACAAGTACGCCATCTCGCGCCAACTGTTGCGGGATGCGTCCGAGTAGCGAGACCTACATCCAGACCACAGGGTCTTGCCAAGGTAGTGGCGACCTCCTAGCCTGTACTGCCATACGAATATTCGGTTACCAGCTTTCGAATATTCGTATGGCAGGTGGGTTCCCAGGTTCGGTGGCACGCCTGCACTACACCTCAGGGAGTCACCCGTGTTCGAGAGAATGGGTCGCGCCGCCGCGACCGCCGCACTCAGCGTGACAGCGTTGCTGATCGTCAGCACCGGCACCGCGACGGCAGGCTTCGGTCCGCTACCACCCGTGAATCCCCATCTCGGCCCACCCGGCACCGCGACCATGCACGGTGACGCCGAATCCTCCGACGCCACACCGTTCGCCGGTCCAGGCACGGGGCGTGTCGACAGCGACTTCCGCGAGCTCGCGGCAGCCTGCCCGACCATTCTCCAGGGTGCCGACGGTATGCCGCAGGCACTGTGCACGAAGATCATCGACCGCGCGCCGAAGGTGTTCCTGCTCGATCCCGCCAACGGTCAGCCGCTCGCCTCCCTCGATCTGAGCAAGGGCAGCCTTCTCGGTGGTGTGTACGCCTACCTCGACAGCAACGACCGCATGGTCACCGTCGACGGCAGCGGCAAACTGCTGCGCATCGGTCACCGCCGCAACGGCGGCGACTGGACCGTCTTCATCGACTCGGCCACCGATATCGCCCAGGCGGTCACCGGCCACTGCGGCGGCGGCGACTGCGACGCCGTCAGTTCGGTCATGCCCGATTTCGACGGCCGGGTGTGGTTCGCGACCGACAATGCCGTGGCCGGTTTCTCCGACCCGGCGACCGGGGTGGCCCGCTCGATCGTGCTCGGTCCCGGTGAGAAGGTCGCCAACAGCATCTCCACCGCGCCGGAAGGTGTTGCCGTCGCGACCACGCACGCGCTGTACCTGGTCGACGTCGACGGCTCCGGCAACCCGCGGGTGGTGTGGCGACAGGCCTACGATCGCGGTCCGGCACGCAAACCCGGTCAGCTGTCCTGGGGTACCGGCGCCACCCCCACCTTCCTCGGACCCGGCAGCGGCACCGAATATCTGGCGATCACCGACAACGCGGTGCCGAAGGAGAATCTGCTGGTCTTCGACACCGCGAGCGGCAACCAGATCTGTTCGGTGCCGACGGTCGACGGCACCGAGAACTCCCCGATCGGTGCGGGCAACAGCCTGTTCGTGGCCGGCACCTACGGATACCCGTATCCCGCCGTTCCGGAGGGCGCCGGACCGAGTGAACCGGCGAGCGCGCAGTTCACCGGCGGCATGGTGCGGGTCGACGTCACCGGCGCCGGGTGCCGGGTGGTGTGGACGAACGAGGCGCTGTCGGCGGCGGTTCCCCGCCTCTCGGTGGCCGACGGCAAGATCTACACCGTGACCAGGCACACCGTCATCCCCACCGGCAGCGTCGGATTGACCGACAACTTCCGCTACACCGTGATCGACGCCGTCTCCGGGCGGATCGAGACGGAGAAACTGATCGGGGCCACCGCGCTGCACAACACGCTCCAGATGGTCGGCACCATCTCCCCCGACCGCACCCTCTATCAGGGCACGATGAGCGGACTGTTCCGCATCGCGCCGCGCTGAACGCCGCATGCGATCCGATTCGTCTCGCCCCCAGGATGATTCACCGCCGACCAGCCGGGTCGTCGCCGTGGTGGAGCTGCTCGCTGCCCGCGGCACCGCGCTCTCGGCGGCCGAGATCGCCCAATCGCTCGAACTGAGCCGGTCGACGGTGGGCGCCATCCTGGCCACCCTCGACCGGCACGGATGGGTCCGGCGGCACACCGACCTGACCTACCAGCTCGGCCCCGGCCTCGCCCGGGTCGGGCTCCTCGCGCCCGCGGTGGTCGCCGACGGTGCGGCGATCGGTGCGGAACTCGAACACCTGGCCACCCGGGTCGGCTGCGGCGCCGCCCTCACCGCACTGAGTGGGGACGACCTCGTCTTCGTGACGGTCGTCGGTGGCCACGGCCTCATCCCCGCGGGCATCGAGAACGGAACCCGCATCCCGCTGCTCCCGCCCGCGGGCGCGACCCTCATCGCCCACGCTCCCACCGCCACCCAGAACAGCTGGCTCGATCGCGGTGATCCCGCGCGCCGCGCCGAGTTCCGTGCGGTCCTGGCGACGATTCGCACCACCGGCTGCTGCGCCTGGAGCCTGCGCCCCGGCGCGCTCACCGCGCTGCGTGTCCTCGCCGATGTCGTCGATCTACTCGCCGGCCGACCCGCCGCCGACGAACTTCGCGGACGTGTCCTGAGTCTGCTCGGCGACATCACCGGCAGCGCCCACACCGAAGCCGACCTGAACTCCCCGGTGTCGCTGTCGCTGGGATACCTGAGCGCCCCCGTCCTCGCCGCCGACGGCCGCGCCCTCTTCGAAGTCCAGATCGGCCCGCTCCGTGCCGAAGTCACCGCCGAGGCGCGCCGGCGCTACATCGACGAACTGCTCGCCACCGCGCGCCGCGTCGAGCGCATCGCCGCCGCGGGTATCGAGCCCGACTAGCCGACGTCGCGCGACATTCCGGGCAAGCGTGCCAGACTGGCTGCGTGAGCGGGAACGGAAAGTCGTGGCGTGATCGCGGGGACGTGATCGGAAGCGGGATCCTGTGGGTGGCCAAATGGTCACTGTGCATCGTCGCGATCGCGGCGGGAGCGTGGGTACTCGGTTCGATCACCGCCCGGCTGTGGGTGGTGATCCTGCCCGTCGCGCTGGCGATCGTGGTGGCCACGATCCTGTGGCCGCCGACCCGCTGGCTGACCCAGCACAAGCTGGCGCCCGCGCTGGCCGCGACGATCACCCTGGTGGGATTCCTCGCGATTCTGTCCGGGGTCATCGCGCTGATCGTGCCCTCGGTGGCCGATCAGGCACCCGAACTCGCCGACAAGGCCACCGCGGGCGTCAACCAGGTCCGTGACTGGATCCAGGGACCGCCGCTGCGCGTGCGCGACGAGCAACTCGATTCCGCGGTCGAGGCGATCGTCGCGCGCCTGCAGTCCAGCGGCGCGCAGATCGCCAGCGGCGTGTTCACCGGCGTGAGTACCGCGACATCGGTCCTGATCACCATTTTCCTGGTGGTGGTGCTGGTGTTCTTCTTCCTCAAGGACGGCGTTCGCCTGCTGCCCTGGATGCACACGGTGTTCGGCAGCCGCAGCGGCCGCCACGTCGAAGCCGTCCTGGAACGGGTCTGGGCGACCCTGGGGGGATTCATCCGCACCCAGGCGATCGTCAGCCTGGTCGACGCGGTCTGCATCGGCGCGGCGCTGTTCATCCTCGATGTTCCGCTGGCACTGGTGCTGACGGTGATCACCTTCATCGGCGGATTCATCCCGATGGTCGGCGCTTTCGTCGCCGGTGCGCTCGCCGTCCTCGTCGCGCTGGTCGGCAACGGATTCACCACCGCGCTGATCGTGCTCGGCGTCGTCATCGCGGTGCAGCAGCTGGAAGGCAATGTGCTGCAACCGGTTTTGCAGAGCCGCAGCATGGAACTGCACGCCGTCATCGTGTTGCTCTCCGTCACCGCGGGCGGCTCGCTCTACGGCATCACCGGCGCGTTCCTCGCGGTGCCGGTCGTCGCGATGATCGCGGTCGTCATCCGCTACATCGGCGAGCAGATCGACGCGGCCACCGGACCACCACGACCGGAGGCCGACGAGCCGGACAATGGCGAGGTCGTGGTGCCCCCTCCGTCGCCCGAGCCCGCCACATGACCCTGATCGACCTGACCCTGCCGATCCACACGGGGATGCCGGTGTTCCCGGGCGATCCGGAAGTCCTGCTGGAACCGGCGCTTCGCGTCGCGACCGACGGGGTGAACGTGCTCGGCGTTCATCTCGGATCGCAGACAGGGACCCATGTCGACGCGCCCGCCCATCTCGACGACAGTCTGCCGACGCTCGACGAGCTGCCCCTCGAACGCTTCACCGGGCCCGCACTGATCGTGGACGCGCGGTCCGTTCCGGCGCGAGGTGTGATCGGAATCGAGGTGTTCGACATCGATCTCGTCCCGGGTTCGGTCGTGCTGATCGCCACCGGATGGTCCGCCCGCTGGGGTACCGACGACTATCTCGCCCACCCGTGCCTGAGCCCGGATGCCGCACAGCTGCTGGTGGACGCGGGGATCCGGACCGTCGGCATCGATGCGCCCAGCATCGACCTGTCCGAAGCCGAGGATCTCGACCTGCCCGCGCACCGGATCCTGTGCGGCGCGCACGCGGTGATCGCCGAGAACCTCACCAACCTCGACCGGCTGCTGGCCGCCCGGTCCGCGGGCGAGTCGATCGAGGTTTCCTTGTTCCCGCTCCGGCTCAGTGGAGCGGACGGAGCTCCGATCAGAGCGGTGGCACGAGTCGGGGGCCGCTGACGCTGCTCCGAACGTGGCTGCCGGAGACGAGCGTATGGCCCCAGGTACCGTTGCCCGGTGAACCCAGCTGACGCGCGATGCCTCAAAGACGGTGACCTCGAGACCCGCGAGGAAAATCTGCGGCTGCTGCTCGCGCGGGCTGAAGAAGGCGACGCGTCAGCCAAGGAAGCACTGCGCGCGCTCGTCCGCGACTATCCCGCCTACCACCGGTCGCTGTACAGCCGGGCGCTGAACCGGGCCGCGGTCTTCGGCGACGACACCCTGAAGGCGCCGCTGCTCGCGTCACTGGCCGACACCCGGTACAACTGCCAGGCCTGGGCCGCGATGGGCTGCGCGGCGCTCGGCGTCCGCGACGCGGTTCCCGGCTTGCTCGCCCTGCTCGACCACCCACAACAGATCGCCCGCGAGCAAGCGGTGATCGCGCTGGGCACCCTCGGCGACGAATCGGCCGTCCCGGCGCTCACGCCCATACTGCGCGACCCGATCCCCGGAATGCGCGAACGTGCCGCCGAGGCCCTCGGCCGCATCGGCGGCGACGCCGCCCTGGCCGCACTCTGGGACGAATTCGAGAACCGCCGCTATTTCCGTATCGGCTATATCGCCAGCGCGCTGGCCACCTTCACCCCGGACATCATCCCGAGGCTGTGCGCGGCGGCCGACAGCGCCGACCCGGACCAACGGTACTGGGCGGCAGTCGCTCTCGGTTCGACCGGCGACGATCGTGCCGTGCCGACGCTGGAACGGCTGATGGCGCACGACCGCGGCTCGACAGTCTTCGACGGCATGGTGAGCGTGGCCGCGAAGAAGGGCCTGCGCACCCTACGCCGAATCCAAGCCGCGATCGCCGCCCGCGAATCCTGACAGCGGCCGCTCAGATCGCGGACTTTCCGGCACGAGCACTGGCGAACGCGCTGGCCGTCGCCAATTCCTTGAGCACCACCGCGGACCGTCCGCCGAAGGACGCGTCCCGCAGGGAGTCGTCGGCGTGCGTCAACTGGGCGACCGCGTTACCGCTGCCGAGCCACACACCACGCGCCCAGTACGGGAAGGCGTGCGCCTTCGGTGTGCGGCCCTTGATGACGCGAGCCAGGTTGTCCGCGCCGTGAATGGCCTGCGGCAGCGCGGTGTAGCAGGCGAAACGTGCCCCGGGGACCGCGGCGCAGTCGCCGACGGCGAAGATGCGCTCGTCACCGACGCTGCGCAGGAATTCGTCGACGACCACCCTGCCGCGCCGGTCGATCTCGAGCCCGCTGCGTGCGGCGAGATCCGGTACTTCCGACACGATCGCCCACAGGGTCAGGTCGGAAGCCAGCTCCCGCCCCGAACGCAGCTGGACGACGCCGTCGAACTGCCCTGTACCCGAATGGATTTCGGAAACCTCGTCGTCGACGATCGCGACCGTCAGCCGTTCCAGTCCGGTGCGCACGCGCCGGTACCCGCCGGCGGAGAGGTCACCGGCTACCGCGGAGCCGACCAGTCGCACGCTCAGATCCGGCCTGGCCTCGGCGATCTCGGCGGCGGTTTCGATACCGGTAGGGCCGCCCCCGACGACGGTGACCCGGCTGCCCGGGGCGAGCGCCGCGAGCGCGACCCGTGCCTGTTGCGCGCCTTCCCAGGTGCCCACCGGGATGGACCCCGGCATCGGGGCGGCGGTGCTGCCCACGGCGAGGAACGCGTAGTCGAAATCGATCCGCCCACCGTCGGTGAGCGACACACTGCCGTCCCCGATCTTGTCGACGGTGCCGATCCGCGCGGTGATTCCCTCGCGCAACATGTCCGTCAGCGGCGTATTCACGGCCCTGGTGCCCGCGATCTGCTGGTGCAGCCGCACCCGCTCCACGAAGTCCGGTCGCGGATTGACCACCGTGATGTCGGCATCCTTCAGCTTCCGATCGATACGGTTGGCGACGAGCGTCCCCGAGTAACCGCTCCCCACTACGACAATCTTCATGTCCGCCTCCTGTCTGGGTAATGGATGCACACAAGACGCCCGCCGGGGAGGTCGTGTGACAGGACGGCGCTGTGACCTATGGCACGGAGCGCACTGGACGAGACGCCGATACCCGCGTTCTGGTGACTGGACACCGGCGTGTCCAGTGCCCACTGGGGCGGCCACCGATCTCAGGGTTCCTATCCCCCGAATGGGGGACGACATCGTGAACGCCCGGCACGACCATTGTTCGTATGCCAACTCCGAAATCGATCGTCTGCGGTGCCGTCGCCGCGCTGACCCTCGTCACCGGCGGCTGCATGTCGATCGACCAGTCTCCGACCGGCGCGGGCCATAGCGTCGTGGAACTGGTCTCGCAGGCCGATGCCGTACCCACTCCCCGAGTGTCGTGGACGCCGTGTGCCGAGCAATCCCTGCGGCGATACGAATGCGCGAGCGTGCCTGTGCCATTGGACTACACCCGCCCCGACGGACCGACCATCGAACTCGCGGTTGTCCGGCAACCTGCATCGGACCCGACGCGCCGGATCGGCACCTTGTTCACCGCGGCGGGTGGACCGGGTGGATCCGGAATCGACTGGGCCGCCGACGGCGAACTGTTCGCCGGTGAGCTGAGTCGGCAGTTCGACGTGATCACCTTCGACCAGCGGGGAGTCGGGCGAAGCGCCCCCGTCCGCTGCTTCCCGAGTTCGGCTGCCCAGAGCGAATTCTGGAGCAACATCGCCATCCCACCGATCGACGACCGGCAACAAGACAGCGCCGAGAACGCCAGTCGACAATTCGCGGCCGGTTGCGCGGCCAACAGCGGCGAGCTGATCCCCCACCTGACAACCGTCGACGCCGCCCGCGATCTCGATCTGCTCCGGCGCGCGGTCGGTGACGCGAAGCTGACCTACGAAGGCAGCTCCTACGCCAGCTACCTGGGCATCGTCTACGGCTCGTTGTTCCCCGATCGTGTTCGCGCCCTGCAGCTTTCCTCGATCGTCGATCCCGCCGCCTACACCGGTGACACCCGTTCGCACATCGCCGACACGGCACTGGGCACCGAAGAGGTGCTCGCCGAATTCCTCCGGCTGTGCGCAGCGGCGGGACCGCGACACTGCGCGTTCGCGGGCTCGCCGGAGTCGAGCGCCGCCGATCTTCGGGCGCGCGACACCGCTGTCCTCGACCGGTCGAAGGTGGCGCCGATCCAAGTCGGGCAAGGCAGCGAGTCGGTGTCGGTGACCCACAGCGAGATCGTCCAAGCGCACGCCATGCTGCTGTACAGCCCTGCCCGAGGGTGGCCGGCATTGGCCACTGTGCTGACCGAACTCGAGCTCGGTACGGCAGGCCACCCCGGCGTGGTGCGCGAAATTCTGACCGCCGTCGGACTGACCGGCGACTTCCTGGATTCCTTCGTGGCGATCTCCTGTGCCGACAACACCTTCATCCGACAACCACACCGATGGCCGGAACTCGCGCGGGACAGCGCCGAACGAGCCCCCGTATACGGACCGTTCTGGCTCTACCTGCGACAGCCCTGCGCCGCATGGCCCGCACCCGAAACCGGCTACCCCCAGCGGTTCACCGGCCCCTGGACCCAGCAGTCGCCGGTGCCCGCCCTGCTGATCAACAACCGCTTCGACCCGGCGACGCCTCTGACCTCCGCCCGCCGCGCAGCGCAGGCAATGGGTACGGCGCGACTGGTGGAAATCACCGACGGCTACGGCCACGAACCCACCGGCGAATGCGCCACCACACTCCGCGAGCGCTACCTCATCGACCTGCGGATCCCCGAACCGGACACCACGTGCACCGCCGGACAGCCGCCCTTCACAGAATGACCCGTCCGGAATCCCTAGCTCAGCGTCTTCAGCGCCGACCAGCAATCAGGTGCGACTGCAGGCGCATGAGCGGTTCACGTGGGCGTCGGTACCGGTAGCCCTACGACATGAAAAACCATCGACAGCAGCACCGCCGGAACACCCGTGACAGCGAATGATCCCAGTACACCGAGCCCGAACCACCGCGTCCTGCGCCACAGCGCGAGTAGACCACCGACACCGAGCGGCACGACGACGATGATCAACCACATCGACCAGTAGCCGACCGATCCGTCACCCACAACCCGGCCGCCGCCCAGCATCTTCCACGTCCAATCTCCGAACGGCAACGCCCGAACACCCAGCGCAAGACCGACGACCACACCAACGCACGCTTGGCCCGCGGCAACAATCGACATCGCCCAACCTGGTCGCATCGAACATCCCTCCCGCATACCTCACCAACTGCCAGTGTCCCCGCTCCGGCGGGTTTCGATCGCGCGACGGATGAGCAGCCGAGCACGGTCTCCGGTGGCGGCCTGGCGGGCGAGTGCGTCGAATGCGCGGAGGTAGATCAGGATCTCGCGCGGCTGGGTCACCCGCAGTTCCGCCGTGATCGCTTCGACCGTCGCGAGCCGCTGATCGAACAGGACGAAATTTGTTGCCTGGATCGGTATCTCGGCAGTTGCGGGGATGACGCCAAGTAACACCCGAGACAGCCCCGCCACGGCAAGGAGGCGGTCCAGTTGTCCGACCATGACCGCGTCGTCACCGACTGTGGTGTGTAGCGCCTGCTCGGCTATGAGGATATGGAACTTGCGCCGACCGCGGTACAGGAGCTGCTGGCGCTCGATGCGGGCAGCGACGCCCTGGTCTACGTCGTCGGGGGTCCGATGGAACTCGACGTAGCGGCGAAGGACAGCGGTCGCGTAGTCGGCTGTTTGCACGATGCCGGGGATGATCTGCGGTTGATAGATCCGGATCATCTCGGCCGATTCAGCCAGGCGGATATTCGCCTTCTGCTGCCGGCGCGTGCCGGTGCCGAGCACCTTGCGCCACTCGGTGTAGGCAGATTCGAGGTTGTGCAGAGTCGCCAGCAGGTCGGCAAGCTGATCGGCGGTGCCGGTTGAGGCGCAGTAGGCGCGCACATCGTCGGATGACGGTGTCTGGCGGCCGTTCTCGATCTTCGAGACCTTCGACTCACCCCACCCCGCGAGATCGGCAAGCGCGCGGCCGGTGATGCCTGCGGTGCGGCGAAGCTCCCGGAGCCTGGCCCCGAGAGCTTCCCGCGCATCTGCCGGGTTGGTCACTTGGTGAACTCTCCGAACGGAACGGCCACCTTCCACAGCCGGTCACGGGTCGCGATGAAGTGATCGACCACGGCGGAGTCGGTCTGGGCGAGCGTGTCCGGGCTCCCGGCGGGTGAACTGAGTTGTCCCCGCCGGGAGTGAAACCGAGGAGCCACCCAGGAGGCCGCGATGCTCCCGCAGCGAACACGCAAGACGAAACGACCGCACCCGACGGAGGTCGCACCACCGACCGTGATTCGGCGACTTCTGGAAGCGCTCGAACGCTGGGAGCCTGAGCGGCGCGGAGCGGTGAGCTGAAGAATGTAGACGCGTGGCTGACCGCTGCCGAAGAGCACGACCGCCGCCCGCAGCCGCTCGACGGGAGCGGAAGCCGGGCAGACGGGTGATCGCGCTCCGGCGGATAGCTGCGGGGCCACACGATGGCGTGCGAGCGTCGAGACCCGACGAGGGCATCGTGGCGAAGCTGTCGTTTCGCGAGGACACTGAGGGCGTAGCGCCCACCTCGTCCTCAGGAGGACATGCGATGGCAACCAACGGGCCTTTCGGCATCGACCCGGAAGATTTCGAACGTGCACTACGGGAGGCGGGAAACGAGCTCCGCGATCTCGTCGGGAAGGCCGGTGGATATCTGGATCGCGTCGATCAGGTCGGTGTCGGTTCGCTGACGTCGCTGCTCGGGCAGCTTGTCCAAGGGCAACGTCCAGCGGAGTCCGAGCCGGCGACGGCCGGGGAGACCGGTAGCGGCGTGTGGGCGATCTACACCCTCGATGACGACGGCCAGGCCAGGGTCGATCAGGTCTTTCCGGACGAGCTCGAGGCCCTGCGCGCGCATCGCGACAACACCGACGATCGGCGTCGGGTGCGTTTTCTGCCCTACGGGGTCCCGGCAGGTGTGCTGGATACGCCCTGATCGCGGCTGACGGAGTCCATCGTCACGGAAGCGTCCAGAACACCCGCGTCACCAGGTAGAAGAACACCGCGGCCAGCGTCAGAAAACCCACCGAACAGGCGAGGCCGATCACGTCGGTGCGGGGATCGCGGCCCGGTTGCATCCAGAATCCCAGCGCGCGGGTGACGACCGGCATCACCACCCAGGTCAGCAGGCTGACCGACAGGATGTTCCCGATCAGCAAGCTGATCCACAACTGCCCGCCCGGCCAGATCTCGGTGATGATCAGGGTGAGGATCACCACCGTCGGATACAGCCCCACCAGGACCGACAGCGCCGTCTTCCACGACGCTGGACCCTCTTCCTCGCCTGTCTTGCTCGGCGGAAACCACGACCCGTACGGGTTGGCGATGCGGTGCACCTCGAAGTCCCTGAAGTCCGGGGCTTCCGCGAGCAGCTCCTTGCGCTGGGGCGATTCGAGCCACCGGTTGAGATCCCCGGCCGACGCGAACGAATAGATGATCGTCCACTCATTCTGAACACCGGGAATCGGCCGGTGCAGCTCGGATCCGCGGAAGCCTCGAAATGTCCGCTCGACCTCGGTCACGCGGTCCTGCCAGGCGACGAACTCCGACTCCCGGCCCGCCGCCACCGGATGCGAAACGACGACGGTCACTCCCGCGTCGTCCGGCTCGTCGACCAGCACATGCTGCGTCGACGGCCGTTCGAAGAACCCGGTTCCGCTCGCGAGCAGCTCGGCCCGCGTCTCGCTGCCGAGCCAGCGCTTCAGGTTGACGATGTCATCGAACCGGTACACGACCGACCACTCGCACTGCGCGTCGCCCGGCGGTGTGACGTCGGCACCGAGGAACCCCGGGAATTCCGCCGCGGCGTCGTTCACCGCCGTCTGCCACCGCCGGAACTCGGCCTCGCAACCGGCTCGAAGCTGCTGGGTGATGACCACCGTCGCCGGGGCGGGCCGCGGCGCTCCAGCCTTCGCGGCCGACATGTCAGTACGGATGCTTATCGGGTTTTTCGGCCCAGGTCTTGTACGCTTCGGCGCCCAGATCCCTGCGGAACTGTTCGATTTTCACCCGGCGCTCGGACAACGGTCTCGTGAAGTCCTCATATTGAAACGCGTCGTCGAAGCCGATTTCGCTGGTGTCCGCCAAATCGCTCGCGAAATGCACGGCGTCCAGACGCGCCCAATAGATCGCGCTCATGCACATGGGACAGGGGGCGCCACTGATGAAGATCTCCATCCCCATCAACATCTTCGCGCGCTCCGGCAGCTTGTCGGCGGATCCCGCAGGCCGCGGGACCAATTCGAGCGTCGACTCGTTCTGGTGTTCTTTGGCAATACTCGGCGCTTCGCTATTGACCACCTGGGTCGCCTTGCGGATGGATTCGATTTCGGCGTGCGCGGTGGCATCGCCGGTGAGTAGCACCCGATTCTGCCCCCGCGCGACGATCACGCCGTCCTTCGCGATGACGGCGCCGAACGGTCCACCCCAATCATTGTCGACCGACTCTATTGCCAGTCTGCAGGCCTCTTCCATGAGTTCATCCGGTGTCATCGGAAATTGCACCTCGCAAGAGTATGGACGTGATTTCTTGGACACACGGAATGTTTCTCCCGGTGCCTCCCACAACGGCTATTTCGCGCCGTAGCGGCCACGGCCACACAAGCAACTCGGCCTCCGCCGCCCATTGAATCTACCCCCGGCCCGACCGGTGCGAAATAGTGTGTGGAGTGGCCGATGCACGAAAGCAACTGTCCGGGCCGGAATCGGTCCGCGCAGACCGGTGCGGGAGAATGGCCTGGTGAGCGCGTCCTACGGCCTGGACCATGCTCTCGACCTGCGGGCATTGCCTGCGGTCGAGTGGCGGTCGCATCCGCCACCACTGCCAGACAGTCCTGCTCGTCGTAGCCGGTGACACCGGCATACGGCGCGATCCACCAGAGGGCTGACTCGTGGCCTCGATCGAATTCGATCCAGAATCGCCGCACCACGGGCGTATACGCCCCCTTCGTCATCACCGATCGTCGAACGCTTGCACGGTATCGACGCTCGTTCGGCGCCTACCGGCAGATCAGTACGTCAGTGCCTTCAGAACCGCATGGCCGCGCTGGTCAAGCGGGCAGGCCAGCTCGAGGATGGGCACTCCTTCGAGTAACTGCATGTCGTCGACGTAAACCAGTTCCAGCAGAGCATCATTCACGCTGTGCCGGAGCCCGGTCAGTTCCGGTGTGGGTAGTACACGTTCGGTCTCAGCAGTGATGGGAACGATCACCAGCAGATCGAGGGAGGCCAGTGCGGTGCGTAGGGCGGTTTCGTCGATCCCCGCTTCCGCATCGACGCCGATGGCTGCCAGATATGCGAGGAAATCGAGCGGTGTCCTGTCGTACACCACAGCGGGTGCGGGATCACCGAGCAGGCGCATCGCGCAGCGCAACTGCGCCCAATAGTCCGCGGCCACGGGCGGATACGCGAATTCGTATCCTTCGTCTTCGAGTAGTACGTACGGTTCCCGGATTGCCGTGTGCCCGCCCTCCAGTCGCGCACAGAGCTCTTCGACCAAGGTCGTCTTGCCGGTTCCATGCGGTCCGGAAACCCCGATGCGCAACTCTGCCCCTTCCCATGTCTGATCACTACTATGCGTCCTGCAAGGAATCTTGCGGAAATCAGGTGTGGAGTCCAGGATGCCCAGGCTGGCGACCATTCCCCCTTCTTCGATGCGATCGCGCCGAAATTCGCCTGTCTGCAACCAGTTCCCGATGAGGACTGTTGCCCGACGGCACCTTGCCGAATCGATCCGGCCTCGCCGCATACACGCCGAGGTGCACGAAGCTCGGCAGAAGCGGACGTGCACGACCGCGCGATAGGCGGCATTACCGAGCGTCCGGGCTGCTAGCTATGGGTTTGGTACCGGCCGTCGGCGGCAGCGGTGAGTCGGCGGGCCAGGGCGCGTACGGCGTCGTTGAGTGTGTCGGGGTGCTCGATGATGAAGGGGCGGTTCAGGCCGGCGAGGAGGGCGGGAATCCAGTCGAGTTGTTCGGCGCGGATTCGGATCCGGACCCACGGGTTGGTGTCAGCGGGCTGCGAGTCGATCTCGTGCACGGTCGCGATCGTCGCGGGGAGCAGCGGGCGGACCTGGGTGAGTGTGCCCTGGACTCGGATCGATACCTCGTGCCGATAGGGCGCGTCGGCCAATGCGGACAGCAGATGAGCGGCCGGCTCGAATCCGGTGGGCGGAGCGAACGTTCCGGGCTGTGTGCTCACCGCGGTGATGCGGTCCAGCCGGAACTGGCGTAGTTCGTCGCTGTTGCTGTCCATCCCTGTCAGATACCACCGGCCGGAGTGGTCGACGAGCCCGTAGGGGTGCACGGTCCGCTGGCTGGACCGCCCGTTTCGGTCGGTGTACCCGATTGCGACCGGTCGGTGCTCGCGGGTGGCCTCGGCGAGCCGGAGCAGGACGGCGGTGTCGACAGCCACTCCAGGGCGCGCGTCGGCGGTGAATTCGACGGTGTTGATCAGTGCGTCCAGCCGGGCCGTCAGGCGTGGGGGTAGGACGCGGCGGAGTTTGGCCGTCGCGCTGTCGGCTGCGCGGGCGGCCGCTGTCGGCCGGTCGGCGCCGCGGCTGGTGAGGAGCCCGAGTAACACGGCCACCGCCTCGTCGTCGGTCAGCATCAGCGGTGGCATTCGGTATCCGGGAGCGAGCCGGTATCCCCCGTAGCGGCCCCGCTCAGATCGGACCGGGATATCCAGGTCGATGAGATGGGTGACGTATCGCCTGACGGTGCGTTCATCGACGCCGAGCCGTCCGGCGAGTTCGCCGACGGTATGAGTACCGCCGGTCTGCAACAGCTCGAGCAGGGCCAGCACTCGGGCGGTGGGGCGCGTCATCGGGAAATTCTCGCATCCATACCGGGCGGAAACTGTCCGGTATCGGCTCTACCGTGGCGTGCGGCGGTGGAACCTCCGCCTCATCCGACAGCAGGAGCACACAATGAAGCTCGTCTCGATCCGTCTGATCACTGACGACATCCAGCGGCTGGTCAGCTTCTATCAGCACGTGACCGGCGTCGAAGCCAACTGGGCTACACCGGATTTCGCCGAAATCGTCACACCGGCCGGCACCCTCGCGATCGGAAGCACCCGCACCGTGGCGCTGTTCGCTGCGGGCAGCGCGCACCCAGCCGACAACCACACCGCGATCATCGAATTCCTGGTCCCCGACGTCGATGCCGACTACCGGCGGTTGCGGGATACGGTCGAGGATTTCGTCAAGGAGCCCACGACGATGCCGTGGGGGAACCGGTCGTTGCTGTTTCGCGATCCCGACGGCAACCTGATCAACCTCTTCACCCCGGTCACCACGCAGGCCGTCGCGAAGTTCGCCGGTTGACATCCGCTCATCGGCAGATGCGGACGTTCTGAGCCGCAGATCTTCTGGTCCGCGGCGCCGCAGCACGACCTTTGGTCCATCATGCCCACAGCCGCTGCTAATCTCCTGTCAGCCCGCGATCGGCGGGAGCGAGTGTTGTGGGGGATGGCCGATGCGGGCTGTGGTCTGGGTGCTGTTCGGTGTGGTGATCGCGATCGGCAGCTTCACGAACAGCTACGACAAACTGACCGAGACCCGGGTGTCGTGCGGCTACCAGCAGATGAGCCGCGGTGATCGCTGCCAGGAAATCGACGGCTCCTCGGTGCGTGAGCGCAGCTACGCCGAGCAGCGGTCGGCCAATCAGAACGAAGGTTTGATATCGCTGGTCGTCGGCTTCATCGCGCTGGTGGGGAGCCTGATCTATTCAATCATCGCGATTGGACAGCGAGTCGATGCCCGCCGGGAGACCTGACCCGATCTGTTCGGCTGATGGCTACTCCGGAGCCAGGTTTCATCGCACCGGCCGGTGCGCGAAGTCGCCACATAATCGGCGCGCGCACACTGCTGGCGGTCGTACGGCACTCGCATCGTTGATCCTCCGCCGTTCATCGCAATGATGTCGGTGGACTAGCGGGCGGCGCGATTGAGGTCGTGCAGGACCGCGACGACGGCGCTGGCCTGCTGGTGCAATTCGTGCAGCAGGTTGAGCACCTCGATCTGGTGGGCGATATCGAGGTAGGTCGTAGGTTCGTCGACCAGGCTGGTCGACAGGTCCGCGGTGACGGTGGCCGAGAGTGCTCGGGCGACAGCGCCTTCGTCGGCGCGTGACCATTGGCGCAGCAGTCGCTGGTGCGGGAACCTCCCGCGGGCGACCAGTTCGACGACGGTGATCCCATCGGGTGCGGTGGACTGGGGGACCCTGGGCTGAGAGACAACCGCGCCCGGTGCCATCGATTGTGTCGGTGGCATCCGGGGCGCGGAAGGGTGAATCAGCCCAGGTCCGGGTGGCCGACCCACTCGACAATCGTCCAGCCCTTCTGCGGGCTGCCCTTGAGGACGACGCGGCCGCCGTTGCGCATCGGATCGGTGCCGAGTTTGCCCTTGTCGGCGTTGTCGGCGTTCATCATCGACCAGAACATGATGGTGCCGCCGTGCGAGAAGATCACCGGGTTGGCGCAGCCGCGGCGCTGCACATCGAGCAGTGCCTGATCGACGCGGCCGTCGAACTCGTTGCCGTCGATGGAGCCTGGAATCCGTGCGTTCAGGTCGCCGGAGAGCCACTTGATCGGCGCCTGTAGGTACCCGGACAGCGCCTCGGCCTCCGGGGTGCCCTCGTACTGGCCTGCCTCGATCTCCCGGAAACCGGGCTGGATGTCGAGGCTCAGGTCCTGCTTGGCGACGGTCGGTGCCGCGGTCTGCTCGGTACGCACCATGTTGGACGCGAAGGCGCAGTCGTAATTCTTGTCGGCCAGCTGGATGGCCAGATTGTCCGCCTGTGTCCGGCCGCGTGAGGTCAGGTCGGGTCCGGGCACCTTGGTGTCGATCAGGCCGGAGGTGTTACCGAGGGACTCGGCATGGCGCACCAGGGTGATGACCATTTCGCCACTGCTGCCGGAGCTGCTGCCGGAGCTTCCCAAGTCGATATCGGCGGACGCGACGCCGGTGGTAGCGGTGGTGGCCGCTACCGCGGCCGCCATCACCGCAATGGACAAACGAAGAGATCGGATTCGCATGGGTGAGAATGCCTTTCATCGTGGCGAAGGCCACTTCAGGTTGCCGAAGAATCGGAACTTGGGGTGTCGCGTCTCACAGAAGCAGCTATTTCCCCGAATCAAATACGGGGCATCCCATTCATCGGGATCTTTCGCGCACTGGACCGCGCGCAGGCGAAAACCACCGGCGGCGGAGGTGCGAGCGCATGTCGACTCACGCGACCCGCTCACCCGGCCGTTTCGATGCCGCCGATCCCCCGCATGCCGGCCCGTGGGACAACCACGGTGTGACGCGAACGCCCTTCCCACTGAACTCGTGTCGAACCCGAGGCACAAGTCGGGTTTCTGGAGCCTCATATACCTCCTGGAGTCGCCGCTCTGAGCTCGGGTCCGGGGCGAATCAGCCATCCCGGACCGGTGCGGGAGAATGGCCTGGTGAGCGCACACTACGACCTGGACCATGCTCTCGACCTGCGGGTATTGCCTGCGGTCGAGTGGCAGGCGTGCGCGCAGGAGCACCGGGAGCGGCTCGATCGGCTGGTTGGGCCGTATCTGGAGCGGCGGGCGGCGGGGACCACGCATCCGGTGATCGATTTCCTGTTCACCTACTACGGCAACAAGCCGTCGCAGTTGCGGCGCTGGCATCCCGGGTTCGGGGTCGGGTTGGACGAGGCGCGGGACTACGACGGGGCGCGGGGGTATCACCGGGTGGAGGGTGCGGTATTCACCGCCGATCCGGCTTATCTGGTGAAGCGGCGGGACACCGTCGAGTTCGTGGGCAGGCTGCTGGGTGCGACGGCGCGGCGGCCGGCGCAGTTGTCGTGTTTCGGGCTTCATGAGTGGGCGATGGTCTATCGGACCGATGATGTCCGGCATCAGCAGGTGCCGTTGCGGCTCGGGCATGCGGGGACCGATGCGGTGGTGGAGTCGATGTCGTTGCGTTGCACGCACTTCGACGCGTTTCGGTTCTTCACTCCCGAGGCGGTCGGCCGGAATGCCGAACCGTTGACTCGGGCCGATCAGGTGCTGCGGGAGCAGCCTGGCTGCCTGCACGCCAATATGGATTTGTACAAGTGGGGGTTCAAGTTGGCGCCGCTGATCTCGTCGGATCTGCTGCTCGACTGCTTCGAGCTCGCCTGCACCGCACGCGAACTCGATATGCGGGCTAGTCCGTACGATTTGCGCGAGTTCGGCTATGAGCCGGTTCGCATCGAAACGCCCAGTGGGCGGGCCGATTACGTGCGTGCGCAGGCCGCGATCGCCGAGTCGGCCGACGCGTTGCGGAGTCGTCTGCGGCAGGCGTGTGCCGACCTCTCGGCGGCGCTGGAGCGGGTCGGGGCAGCGGGCTAGCCGCGGTCGGGGTGTTGTTCGGCCTCGTCGTCGGTGGGTTCGGTGACCAGCGCGAAGTCGCCTTCGTGGAGTTCGGTGCCCTTGTCGACGGCGATCTCGACCAGCTCGATGCCGCGGTCGGCGCGCAGGATGAGCGGGTCCTCGCGCAGATCCTTGTACAGCGAGACGCACATGGCCGCCATCACCACCAGGAACGGCAGTGATACCACCGTCGTCAGCGCTTGCAGGCCGGTCAGCGCGCCGCCGAGATTGTCGGAGTCGGCGATCACCAGCATGATCGCGGCGACCGCGCCGGTGGCCGCGCCCCAGAAGATGACGATCAGGCGGGATGGTTCGATGCTGCCCCGTTCGGACAGGGTGCCCATCACGATGGAGGCCGCGTCGGCGCCGGAGACGAAGAAGATGCCGACCAGGATCATCACCACCACCGTGGTGACCGAGGTGATCGGGTACTGGTCGAGCAGGTGGAACAGGGCGAAGTCCGAGTCGACGGAGCCGTCGGCCTCGGTGAGGGCGCCGTCTTCGGCCTGCTCGGCGATGCCTGCCCCGCCGAAGACCGCGAACCACAGCAGACTCACCGCGCTCGGCACGAGCAGCACGCCGGTGACGAACTGGCGGATGGTGCGGCCGCGGCTGATCCGGGCGATGAACATGCCGACGAACGGCGTCCACGAGATCCACCAGGCCCAGTAGAAGATCGTCCAGCTCGACAGCCACCCCTGCATCGCCTCGTCACCGGCGCCGGTGCGGGAAGCCATCGTCGGCAGCAACTCCACGTAGTCGCCGATCGAGGTCGGGATCATGTTGAGCACGAACAGGGTCGGCCCGGCGACGAAGACGAACGCCGCGATCGCCAGTGCCAGCACCATATTGATGTTCGACAACCACTGGATACCGCGCTCCACGCCGGACACCGCCGACACCACGAAGGCGACCGTCAAACCCGAGATGATCGCCACCAGGCCGATTTTGCCGATGCCGTCGATCCAGCCGTTGAACTCCATGCCCGCGCCGATCTGCAGGGCGCCGAGGCCGAGGGAGGCGGCCGAACCGAACAGCGTCGCGAAGATCGCCATCATGTCGATGGCGCGGCCGCCGATGCCCTCGGCGTGCCGGCCGAGCAGCGGCTGGAACACCGCGGAGATCAACTGCGAGCGGCCTTTCCGGAAGGTGCCGTACGCGATGGCCAGACCGGCGACGGCGTAGATCGCCCACGGGTGCAGGGTCCAGTGGAACAGCGTGGTCGCCATCGCGACCTCGGCGGCGGCAGGGGTGCCAGGCTCGGCGGTGTGCGGTGGCGGACTCACGAAGTGCGACAACGGTTCCGCCACACCCCAGAACATCAGCCCGATGCCCATGCCCGCGCTGAACATCATCGCGATCCAGGACACGGTGCGGAATTCAGGTTTCTCGTCGTCGGCGCCGAGCGGGATCCGCCCGTATCTGCTGACCGCCAGCCAGATCACATAGACGACGAAGGCCGTCGCCACCAGGACGAACAACCAGCCGGTGTTGGTGATGACCCACTTCTGCGCGGATCCGGCGGCCGAGGCGAGGCTCTCGTCGTCGAGAACACCCCAGGCGACGAAGGCCAGGGCGCCGATCGCGGTGGCGCTGAAGACGAATCGGTCCAGCCGGTATTTTCCTGGCGACTGTTCCGCTACCATCTTGCCGGTCGCGTCCGGACCGTCGGACCTGCCTGCGACATCGTTCGACATGGAATCCGAGTCCTCTCCGGTCGCGGAACCGTCCCGCCAGCTGCACCTGCCGTAACTCAGGCAACCGTACAGCGTTCCGTCATCGGGGTGGGGGATTCGCCCCGCCGGACGAGCGGCCGGTTTGGCGAAACCACCCGCGCGGCCACCGCGCCCGATTTACCATCCAAAGAACGGACGGCTGTCTGGGTCAGTTGGGGGTTTGCGATGGTCGGGAGACAACGGATGCGCGCACGGGCAGGTCGGAGGGTCGTGCGGTGCGCGGCGCTGGCGGTGGTCACCGCACTGGTCGGTATCGGGGTGCCCGCCGGGTCGGCGGCGGACCCGTTCGGCGAGCTCAGCGGTGCGGTGCAGGAATTCCTCGATGTGGGGCGAACCGCGGTGCCGCGGGCCGATTGCGGACCGGGGTCGCTGCCGGAAACCGGGCTGCAGGGCGACGTGCCCGCCGGTGACCGAGACAGTGGCCGCAGCACGCAGGGTTACCGCTGCAATATGTCGATGGTGGGTACCTATCAGGGCCGCGGCGCCGGCATCACGTCCACGAGTTTCGAGCACTGCGCCTATGTCGGCACCTTCTTCCCCGGCAACATGCTTAGCGAGCACCGGGGCGTGCAGGTACTCGACGTGTCCGATCCCGCGAACCCCCGGCTGACGGCGACGCTCGTCGAGCCGGCGATGCTGGCGGGGACCTGGGAGACGTTGAAGGTCAACACCACTCGCAAGCTACTGGTCGGCACGGGTGTCCCGGTCGGTCTCGGCGCGGGATACCTGTCGGTGTACGACATCTCCGACTGCGCGCGTCCGCGGCTGCTCAATCCGGGCACCGGGTCGAATCTGCTGATGCCGCTGCCGATCACGACCCACGAGGGCGGCTTCTCCCCCGACGGGCGCACGTACTGGGCTTCGGGTCTGGTGCCCGGCTTCCTCAGCGCCATCGATCTGACCGATCCGGCGCAGCCCCGGGTCATCTGGCAGGGACTGACCGGGATCGAGGCGCACGGGCTCGGCGTGAGCCAGGACGGGAACCGGCTCTACATCTCCGCGCTCGGCGGTTTCACCGTGCTCGATGTGAGTTCGGTGCAGCGGCGCGATCCGAATCCGCAGGTGCCGCACCTGGGCCGGACGTTCTGGACCGACGGGTGGGCGACCCAGCACAGTGTGCCGGTCACCTACGACGGCGTGCCGCACATCTTCACCGTCGACGAAGGTGGTTCCGGCGGTGTGAAACTCATCGATGTCTCCGACGACAGCGCGCCGCGGATCGCGGCGAAGATCAAACTGGAGATCAATCTGCCGGTCAATATCGACGCCGGTGTCGGGTCGTCGATGGGTGGTTCGGCGTTCTCCTACGAATCGCACTACTGCGCGGCCGATCGCCCCGACAATCCGACGGCGCTGGCGTGCGGCTGGATCTCTTCCGGGATCCGGGTATTCGATGTGCGCGATCCGGACGCGATCCGCGAGATCGCGTACTTCAATCCGCCGGCGCGGACCGGGCGCAATCTGGAGGTCTGGAACTCACCACACGCACTGGCCTCGATCATCGGTGTTCCGGTCATGAGCGCGCCCGCCGCACTGCGGGCGATGGCCGAGGGGCTGTTCGATCCGGCGCAGGTATTGACTTCTCGCGCAGGCGATATCGCGTTCGGTGACCTGTCGAGCGACTGGTGTCTCTCGCCGCCGGAGTGGCGTGGTGATCAGCTCTATGTCACCTGTTCCGACAACGGGTTCATGGTGTTGCAGCTCGACAACGAGGTGTATTCGCCGCCCGCGGATCAGCAATCCACCGTCGGGTCGTGAGCATGAGCCGGGTGATCCGGGTGGCCACGCTGGGCGCCCTCACCGCGTTCCTGCTGGTGCTCGGCGCGGCACTGCGTCCGCTGCTGATTCCCGAAACTGCCACGCCCACACCGGTACTCACCGCGACCGAACTCGGCTTCGTCCAGGACATGACCGCCCACCACCAGCAGGCGCTGATCCTCACCGAACGCCTCGACCCCGCGGCCGATCCGACCGTGCGCAGGCTGGCCGACCAGATCGCCGACACCCAGCGGGTGGAGATCGGGACGCTCCTCGGCTG
This sequence comes from Nocardia sp. NPDC055053, assembly GCF_053608285.1. Taxonomy (NCBI): domain Bacteria; kingdom Bacillati; phylum Actinomycetota; class Actinomycetes; order Mycobacteriales; family Nocardiaceae; genus Nocardia; species Nocardia sp. NPDC055053. The sequence goes on from NZ_JBSGVD010000003.1 coordinate 163,943, forward strand.
GACTCAGCTGGCCGGTGCGGCGCCGACCGCCGCCCAGCCGATGACGTGGATGGCGGCATCGGCTGGGCACCACCATGATCCGGCGACCGCGATGCCGGGCATGGCGAGCACCGCCGACCTCGACGCCCTGTCCGCCGCGCGGGGCGCCGAGGCCGAAAACCTGTTCCTGCAACTGATGTACCGCCACCACTCGGGCGGCGTCACCATGGCCCGTGCCGCCGACGCCCTGCTCACCTCGGGACCGGTGAAACAGGCTGCCCGGGCAATGGCCCAGTCCCAGAGCCAGGAACTCGGCTACCTCGGCATGCTCCTCGACGCCAGAGGCGTCCGCCCCTGAACGCACCCGCGACGACGCTGCGGTCATGAACGGGGTTCCGGGGGCGGCCGCCGTCGGGTGGCGATGTGTCCGAACGCGCACCACACCCGGTCCGGCCGGGTGAGCACAACGTCACCGTGGGGCAACTGTCCAGAAAATCACAGGCAATGGCCCATGCGGACGATGTGCAGATTGTCGGTGAATTGTGGTCGGAGGCTGGACGTGGTGGTGAGCGCACGAGCGGGCGTGGTTGTTCCGGCAGTGGAATGCGGGCTGGCCAGGGTGCGCGCGCAGATTGCCGAACGCCTGCTACCGATCGGCGTGCGGGAACTACCGGTGGCCGATGCGGTCGGCGCCACGCTGGCCGTCGCCCTGACCACCGGCTCTCCGCTGCCCCGTGCGGACAGTGCGGCGATGGACGGTTACGCCGTGTCGGGTCCTGGTCCGTGGTGGCGTCTGCATCAGCAGGTCAGGTACGCCGGACGCAGCTGTTCGGTGGTCCTTGCGCCCGGCGAGGCCGTGCGGATCGCCACGGGCGCGGCCACGCCGCTGGGAACCACCGCCACCCTGCGCGACGAGCACGTGGTGACGACGACGGTGTCGGGCAAGCCGGTGGTGATGCGGGCGCCGGGCGCGCCGGTGCGCGATGACACGCGGCGGCAGGGCGAGCACTGGGACACCGGTGTCGAGCTGGCGGGCGCCGGCACCCGGGTGTCGGCCGCGCTGGCCTCGGCGGCGTTGAGCGCCGAAGCCGAGACGGTCACCGTGCGCGGGCCGTTGCGGGCCGATGTGGTGATGACCGGTGACGAGATCCGCGCGGTCGGCCCGCTCGGGCCCGGCGAGACCAGGGACTCGCTGGGACCGGTGCTGCCGGAGTTCCTGCGCTGCTGCGATATCGAGAGCACCGGACTGTGGCATCTCGCCGACGGCCATGACCTGCTGCGCTCCTGGCTGGCCCTGAAATCGCATGCCGACCTGGTGGTGATGGTCGGGGCGACCGGCCGCGGCGCCGCCGACCACCTGCGCACGCTGCTGGCCGATCTGGGCGCACGCATCGTGATCGAACGGGTGGCGATCCGTCCGGGCGGTTCCACGCTGGTGGCGCAGCTGCCCGACGGCCGTGTCCTGCTCGGTCTGCCCGGCAATCCGTTCGCCGCGGTCGCGGCCCTGCTGGCCATCGGCCCCGCCGTCATCGACGCGCTCACCCTGCGCACTCCCGGCCCGACCATGTGGGGCAGGCTGTCCGACGCCGGTGTGGCGGCCGGTGAGGCGACGCGGATCGTCCCGGTGCAGCAGCAGACCGGCGGCGTCTGGCGCAGCACCGGGCCGGCGCACACGCCACACCTGGCCGGCCTCATCGGCTGCCACGCACTGGCCGTGCTCCCGCCCGGTACCGGCCGCGGCACCCTGGTGGAGCTGCTCCCGCTCCCCCGCTGAAGCCGCGCTACTGCCATCGCGCGTACCGGGGAAAGACCGCCCGCGCTGCTTCGTCGGCGACTTCCACGAGGATCCGGGCCAGACTGCTCGTGCCGGGGGCGCGCACACCGCCGAGCCTGCCCGACAGCGACAGCGCGGCGACCGCACCGGGCGCGCGGCGGCCCCGGATCGGCACCGCGACGCACGCGACGCCGGCGACCGACTCCTCGCGATCGACGGCGATCCCCTGGTGACCGCGGACGCGGTCCAGTTCGCGATGCAGTTCGGCGCGGTGGCTGATCGTGCGCGGCGTCAGCTGCGGCAGCCGCTCCCGGAAAGCCAGCTCGACGATGCTCGGTTCCAGGGTGGCGAGCAGCGCTTTACCGACGGCGGTGCAGTGCGCGGGCATCCGGCCACCGAGGCGGGTCGGGATACTGTCGCAGGAGCGGCCGACCGCCTTGTCCAGATACAGCACTTCGGGGCCGTCGAGCACGCCGAGGTGCCCGACCATGCCGGTCCGCTGACACACCTCGTGCAGCAGCGGGCTCACCGCGTCCCTGATCTCGTTGTGCTCGACGGCGAGCCCCCCGAGTTCGAGTGCGCGCGTGCCGAGGCGGTAGCCACCGGGTACGTGCGCGAGCCAGCGCAGCCGGACCATCTGATCGATGATGCGGTGCACGCTCGAGCGCGGCAGCCCGGTGCGTTCGGCGACATCGATCAGGGTCCGGACCGGACTCGCCCCGTCGAACGCGTCCAGGATCAGCGTCATCCGCTCGATCATCGATACCGGCGGTGGATCGTTGCGCTGCGCGGACCCGGCCTGGACGAGCACGTCGACCGTCATGGCTCACCTCATCTACTTCGCACTGCTGTCCCTCATCACAGTGCCGTCCCGCGCGCGTGCGGGAATCCCGGAAACTACGGAGATCGCCCGGCGACTACGGATCTTCCGCTCCCGGCTTACCGGGCCGGGCCGGGCCGGTTGAACACCGGACGCGGGCAGCCGATCGGGCCCGCGGGACGTCCGGCGGCCGCGATGCCGGACTCCGGCGCCGCCGTGCACCCACCTTCGCCACGCGGCCGCGCCACGCACGAATGCGGTCCCACTCAGCGGCTAGCCAGCTCCGCCCACTGGGATTTGCTCACCCGGCGCCAGGACGGAAGTGGCAGCGTCAGAAGGTGTTCCGGTTGACCCAGGCGGCGATCTGGGTGCGGGAGGTGAAGCCGAGTTTGGTGAGGATGTGGTCGACGTGGCTCTCGGCGGTGCGGATCGAGATCACCAGTTCCTGCCCGATCCGGCGGTTGCCGTAGCCGAGGGCGATCAGGCGGGCGACATCGCGTTCCCGGCGGGTCAGCACATCCGGCCCGACCGGTTCGACGGCGGCGATCGGGGGCGGCGAGCTGTCCATCGCGTAGTCGACGGCGTCGTCGAGGGTGAGCGAGGCGCCCGCGTCGAAACAGGCGCCGAACTCCTGCTCTCCCAGCGCGGCCTGGACGCGATCGCGGACCCGCCGGCCGATGAGCTGGGTCATCGCGTGCGCCAGCCGTTGCGAACTGCCCTGGCGCACAGTCGAAGCCGCCCCCATCAGGCGGGCGGCGCGCACCAGGTCGCCGTCGGCGGCCGCCGCCCAGGCCAGGCCGTCCACACTGGTGGCGAGCCAGGCGCACCGATCGAAGAGCCGGAACAGTTCGATCGAGCGCCGCAGCGCCGCGACCGCGCCCTCCTGATCCCCGTCGCGCCACCGCTGGGTGCCGACCGCCCAATACGCGAGGCCACCGAGCAGGTGGGAGCCGTGCTCGGTGGTCAGTGCCAGCAGGCGTTCGGAGATGGCGCCTGCGACCGGGTCGTCGAGGGCCAGCGCGCAGACGGCGGCGAACGCCAGGCTCTCCATCTCCACCCGGGGGTGGGCACAGTCGCGCGCGCTCACCGACGACGCCACGGCGATGTCGAGTGCGGCGCGCAGATCGCCCGCCCCGAAGGCCAGGACCGCCCGCGCCATCTCGGCTTCGACCAGCACCTGCGCCGACCCGGATTCGGCGGCGATCTCCGCACTGGCACGGACGAAATCCGCCGCCGTTGCGGTATCGGACAGCATGGCCGCGATCACCGAGCTCGCCGCCAGCGCCCTGGCCCGGTCGACGCTGCGCTCGGTGTCTTTCGCCAGGGCTTCGGACAACCAGCGGTTGCCCTCCAGCAGAAGGTGGCAGTGCTCCCAGAACGGCCACAGCTCGGTCGCGATCTCCAGCGCGCGCCGGGCGCCGGCCGGATCACCGAGCGAGAACTGCAGTGCCGCACGGAGATTGGCGTGCTCGCGGGCGACATCGCGGAACCAGTCGACGTCGGTGGCACTCCAGTAGTCGGTGCGCGAGCGCCGCGCGAGCCGGTAGTAGTACTCGCGATGGCCGACGCGGACGGCGTGTTCGGCTCCGCGCGCCCGCAACAGGTCGCGGGCGAACTGACGCAGCGGCTCGAGCATCGAATACCGCCCGGCACCGTCGGCGCCGGGTCCGTAGGCCAGCACCGACTTCTCCACCAACCCCGTCAGCGCGGCCAGCAGCGCGGGCGGCGAACCGACCAGGCAGACCGCTTCCGCGGCGTCGAGGTCGAAGCCGCCTGCGAAGACCGACAGTTGCTCCCAGAGCCGCTGCTCGTCGGGCGTGCACAGGTCATAACTCCAGCGGATCGCCGAGGCCAAGGTCTGCTGACGGTGCGGTGCGGTCCGCAGACCGGTGGTGAGCAGGCCCATCGCGTCGTCGAGGCGGGTGAGGACCTGGTCGGGGGTGAACATCCGCATCCGCAGGGCCGCCAATTCCAGCGCGAGTGGAATGCCGTCGAGCCGACGGCAGATCGCGGCTAAGGTCGCCGCGTTGGCCGGGGTCTTGCGGAAGGCCGGGTCCGCGGCGGTCGCGCGGTCGACGAGCAACCGGGCCGCGGGGCTGTCGAAGTCGCCGGAGTCCGGATCCGGCACCGACAGCGGCGCGACCGGCAGGATCTGTTCGCCCGGCACGCCGAGCGGTTCGCGGCTGGTCGCGAGAATCCGCAGACCGGTCGTCGCCGGGATGATCCGGTCCGCGAGCGCCGCGCACGCGTCGATCACGTGCTCACAGTTGTCGAGGATCAGCAGCAGGTCTCGCTCTGCCAGGAAATCGGTGAGGACGGCCAGCGGCGCGCTGGTGTCGTCGCGCAGGCCCAGCTCGCGTGCCACCGTCGCCGTGACCAGGTTCGGATCGCTGACGTGCGCCAATTCGACCAGCCACACACCGTCGGGAAACACCCGCTGCACGGCCTCGCCGACCCGCCTGCTCAACCGGGTCTTGCCGACGCCGCCCACCCCGGTCAGCGTGAGCAACCGGGTACCGCCGAGCAGTTTCCTGGCCGCCGCGACATCGTCGTCGCGGCCGACGAAGCTGGTCACTTCCGCCGGGAGGTTCCCTGACACACGCCTGCCCACGCCCGCTACTGTCGCACGCTCGCCGACCTGGGCGGCGGCTTTCGGCACACTCGCGGGGCGGTCTGCCCGACCGCCCCGCTCGGCTCAGCTGTGCTGCGGCGGCTGCCAGGGGCGACCGTACGGGTCGTCCGGGCGTGGCGCGGGCGGCTGCTGCTCGGGTGCGATCGGCGGTGGCGTCGGCAGCGGCGGGTGCTCCACCGGCGCAACGGATTTCGGCCGGGACGGCTCGAAACCCTCGACGGGAGTGCGGGCGGTCGCCTCCGCGGCGCGCACCGCCTGCTCGATCTTCGGGTCAGAGGCGGTCTCGAACCACTCGGCGACGTCGGAGTCGTCCTCGATCTTCACCGGCGGGTGGTCCTCGGTGGACGGCTCGTAGCGGAAGACGCCGTCCTCGCCCTTGGTGGCGAAGTTCTGCGCGAAGCCCTCGAGCGCCTTGCCGAAATCGCTGGGCACCAGCCACACCTTGTTGGCGTCGCCGCGGGCCACCATCGGCAGCGTCTGCATGTATTGGTAGGCAAGCAGTTCCGGCGTCGGCTTGCCGTTCTTGATGGCGGCGAACACCTTCTCGATGGCCTTGGCCTGGCCCTGCGCCTGCAGGTACGAGGCGGCCCGTTCACCCTGGGCGCGCAGGATGCGGCTCTGCCGTTCACCTTCGGCCGAAAGGATCGCGGACTGCTTGCCACCCTCGGCGGCCAGGATCTGTGCCTGCTTGGCGCCCTCGGCCGTCTTGATCTGCGATTCGCGGGTGCCTTCCGCGGTGAGGATCATCGCCCGCTTCTCGCGGTCGGCCTTCATCTGCTTCTCCATCGATTCCTGGATCGACGGCGGCGGATCGATGGACTTGAGCTCGACCCGGGCCACCCGCAGGCCCCAGCGGCCGGTCGCCTCGTCGAGGACGCCGCGCAGCTGGTTGTTGATCTGATCGCGGGAGGTCAGCGTCTCCTCGAGGGTCATGCCGCCGACCACGTTGCGCAGGGTGGTGACGGTGAGCTGCTCGACGGCGGCGATGTAGTTGCTGATCTCGTAGACGGCGGCCTGCGGGCTGGTGACCTGGAAATACACCACCGAGTCGATCTGCAGGGTGAGATTGTCCTGGGTGATCACCGGCTGCGGCGGGAAGGACACGACCCGCTCGCGCAGGTCCACCTTCGCGCGGACACGGTCGGCGAACGGGACGAGGAACGTCAGCTGACCGGACACGGTGCGCGAGTAACGCCCGAGCCGTTCGATCACCGCCGCCTCGGCTTGCGGGACCAGGGCGATCGATTTGAAGACCACCACCACGACCAGCAGGACGAGGACGGCGGCCACGATCAAGGCAACCATTGCTAAGGACCCTTCCAGACGACGGCGGTCGCGCCGTCGATCTTCATCACGTAGACGGTCACGCCGGCGTCATAGACATCGTTCGGGTCCAGCGGTCGCGCGGTCCACACTTCACCGCCGAGCTTGACCTGACCCGAATGTTCCGCGACCTGTTCGAGCACGAGCGCCGACTTCCCCGGCAGCGCATCGACATTCGTCGGAATCGGGGGCGGGGAACCGAACTTGCGGCGCAGCACCGGCCGCACACCGAGGAACAGCACCCCCGCGACCGCGCCGAACACCAGCGCGTCGCCCCACAGTGGCAGGCCCGCGGCAGCGCTCACGGCGGCGGTGCCGAGTGCGGCGACACCGAGCATGAGCAGCGTGAGATCCCCGGTGAGCATTTCCGCCGCCGCCAGGACGATGCCCGCGATCAGCCAGATTATTGCGGCCACGACCCCACCGTACCGCCTCCCCGCGTATTTAGGCCGTACTAGTAGGAAGGTGGAACGCCCCCCAGCCAGGTCCTGCGTTGGGAGAGTTGAACGTTGGAGGTGGGGCGGAGTTACCCATGTTCGAACGAAATCAGCCGGCTGGCTGTGCGGCGGTCACAGCGATGACCATCAACGCGCGGTAGTTTGCATGGCGTGAGTGCACGTGGCGGATACGGCGACATCTATTCCGGACACCAGCGGACCAAGAAGACACCGGTGCCCAAGGTGAGTGCCGAGCGGGACCTGGTGGTCGAGGACGCGGCGAGCGGATTCTGCGGCGCGGTAGTCGGTTTCGACCGCAGCTACGACGGCGACTTCGTGAAACTCGAGGACGGGCGCGGCGCGGTGCGGCTGTTCGCGCTGCGCGAAGCGGCGTTCCTCATCGACGGGAAACCGGTGACGCTGGTGCGCCCGACGGTGTCGGCGGCCAAGCAGCCCGCCCGGTCGGCGTCGGGGTCGACGCGGGTCGAGGGCCTGCGCGCCCGGGTCGCCCGGACCAGCCGGATCTGGGTGGAAGGCGTGCACGACGCGGCGCTCGTCGAGCGGGTGTGGGGGCACGATCTGCGGGTGGAGGGCGTCGTCGTCGAGCATCTCGAGGGTCTGGACAACCTCGGCGCCCGGCTCACCGAATTCGGGCCTGGTCCCGGCGCCAGGGTCGGCGTGCTGGTCGACCACCTGGTGACCGGCTCCAAGGAGACCCAGCTGACCACCGGCCTCGGCCCGCACGTGCTGGTGACCGGGCATCCGTTCATCGATGTGTGGCAGGCGGTGCGGCCCGCCGCGGTCGGCATCGACGCCTGGCCGACGGTGCCGCGTGGTGAGGACTGGAAGACCGGCATCTGCGCGCGCCTCGGCTGGGGAACGCCGCAGGAAGGCTGGCGCCGGGTCTACGACGCGGTCGGCTCGTTCCGGGATCTCGAGGCGCCGCTGATCGGCGCCGTCGAACGGCTCATCGACTTCGTCACCGAGCCCGAGTAGTCGACCCGCAGGTCAGACAGGTCCTCAGTGCCCGCACGCGAAGCCGGGCAAACCTTTATGCTCGATGATTATGTGCTCTCCCAGTGCCACGCTGACGCTGTGGGCCGGCTCCTGGCTGGCCGGTACCAGCGCGCCCGACGACCTCCTGGAGGCACTGCACGCCTGGGCGGCGCGGCACACGCTGGCCGCGGGCGATCCGGTCACCGGCGGGCGCAGCGACCTGCCGTGGACCTCGCGCGACGAGGGGGCGGGCACCGGGGTCATGCCGCTGCTGAAGGTGATCAGGGAGGCGATGGCGCCCGCGGGTGCGCAGCTGCGCCTGGTGCTGCCCGCGCCCGGTGATGTCCGTGGTCTGCCGGTCGGCACCGCGTTCGCGGCCGACGCGATCGAGGCCGAGGAAGGCCTGTTGCTCGGTGTTCCCGGCGAGGAGGGCACCGGCCTGATCCCGCGGTGGGACGACGACGAGACCCTGCAATGGACCGTCTACAGCGTCGATATTCCGCGCGTCACCGGTCCCGACATGTCCCTCGGTGAGGCCGAGTACACGATGCGCGAGGCCGTCCGCGACGCCGCCGACGCCCTCATGCAGCTGCACACCACTTCCGTCGGCAACACCGACACCGACCCGCGCGAGCAGATCGAAGCCCAGCTGGCGGCGTATTCCAAGCACGCCTATCCCGACTCGATTCCGTTGCGCGCCAAGCGCATTCTCGACACCGCCGACCATGTGGCGGCGATTCTCACCGTCGCCCAGCACGAACCGGCGTCCTCGCCGACCTCGGCCACCGCGATCGGCGCGCACGAGTCGCTGCTGCGGCCGCTGTGGAACACGATCCGCGAAGCCCGGCTGGTGGCAGTGCATGCCGCCGCCGGGCCTGCTCGCTAGCCTCGCCGGCCGGTCAGCGCCGGTAGGGCTGCTGATACTGCGGCTGACCCTGGTACGGCGCCTGCTGCGGATACGGCATCGGCTGCTGCGGGGGGTACGGCTGGGGGTACGGTGCCTGCTGGTACTGCGGCGGATACTGGCCGTGCGGCTGCTGCGGGTATCCGTGGGGCTGCTGGTACTGCGGCGGGTAGGGCTGCTGCGGGCGCGGCTGCTGGTACTGCTGATGCGGCATCTGCTGGGGCGCAGCGTCATTCGAGCCGCCGCTGAGCTTGCGGATGACCACGATCAGGATGATCACCGCGATCACCGCGAGGATGGTGATCCAGACCCAGTCGGGCAGGCCGATGCCGATACTTACCCCGTCACCACCGCCCCCGCGGCGAGCTTCGACAGCGTCCGTCGCGGACGCGAACACCAGTGTGCTCACCGGCATTTCGGCATGATTCATCGGGCCTCCCCCGTCGCGAATGTCCACCTTCCGTCGAAGGTCTGCGGGCGATGCTAGCGCAGCGGGCGGGCGAAGTGACAAGCGCCGGTTCAGAATCCGCCGATCGCGGTCCTCAGATCGGGCTGGTCGATGACTTTCAGCGTTGCGGTGCGGACCTCGGGGCAGGTCCGGGTGGTGACGGTGTCGACGATGCCGCGGTTCCAGGAGATCGCGGCGTTGGCGACCGGGTCACGCACCGTCCACAGTTTCATCGCGCCGGTGAACGCCACCCGGGCGACCAGTGGGCCGAGGGCCTTCCAGGTGCCCTTCTGGCCGTCGAGGATCCCGCAGAGTTCGTCCACCGACGCCTGCGAGATGGTGGGTTCGGTGGGAGTCGGGCCGACGGCGTCGTATCCGGAATCGTCGCCGCAGCCGCTCAGTCCCAGCGTCGTGGCGGCCAGGACGAGGAGAACACCCGCCGTCCGTCCGCGACGGGACATTGTCGAACGCATCGGAAGGCCTCCGATCTGTCGATCACAGTCCCGGAAAAGCCTACTCCCGGCACCCCGGTAGCTCGGCGAATGTTTATCCGGTTGTGTTCATGGCCGGGCCGGGCGCGACGGGGGCGCGCAGCAGCCGGGCGCGCACAGGGCGCCGTCGACGGTGCATCCGTAACCGGGAACCTCGCCCAGTTCACGCACCGCTCCCCCGGCGACCCGTTCCTGGATCAGCTCGACGACCATGCGGGCGAAGCGCGGGTCGGTGCCGGGCGTCGCGGCGCGGGCGAAGGCCATGCCGAGTTCGGCGGCCCTGGCCGATGCCTCGTTGTCCAGGTCCCAGATCACCTCGAGATGATCGGAGACGAAGCCGACCGGACAGACCACGACGGCGCCGATTCCCTTGCCGTGCAGCACATCCAGATGGTCGACGATGTCGGGCTCCAGCCACGGCACCTGCGGCGGACCGGACCGGGACTGCCACACCACGTCGTAGTCGGTGAAACCGGTTGCGGCGGCGCACAATCGGGCGGCCTCGGCGACCTGCCTGCTGTAGAGGCGACCGCCGTCGGCGGGTGGTCCCGCGGCGATGTCGGCCGAGACCGGGATGGAGTGCGCGGTGAACACCAGGCGCACGGCGTCACGCCGGTCGGCCGGAATCTGTTGTACCGCAGCGGTGATCGCGTCGGCGAAGGACCCGATCAGCAGCGGGTGGTCGAAGTACTGGCGCAGCTTCACCAGTTCGGGCGCGCCCGCCCCGACCGCGGCGCGGGCGCGGGCGATGTCCTCGTCGTACTGGCGACAGCCGGAGTAGCCGCCCCAGGCCGAGGTCGGGAAGACCAAGGCCGAGCGGACACCGTCGGCGGCCATCTTGGCGACGGTGTCCTCCACCTGGGGATGCCAGTTGCGGTTGCCGAAATACACCGGCAGGTCGAGCCCGGCGTCGGCGAGATCGGCCTCGATCGCGGTGATGATGTCGCGGTTGAGCGCGTTGATCGGCGAGACGCCGCCGAAATGCAGGTAGTGCTGGGCGACTTCGTCGAGCCGCGCGCGCGGTACCCCGCGGCCCCGAGTGACGTTCTCCAGAAACGGGATCACGTCCTCGGGGCCCTCGGGGCCACCGAAGGACAGCAGCAGGAGGCCGTCGGTCATCAGTTGGCGGTGAAGCCCTCGGGGAACCACATGTTGTGGCTGGCGCCGCCGTCGACGTAGATGATCGAGCCGGTGGTGGCGGGCAGCCAGTCCGAGAGCAGCGCGACGATCGACTTGCCGACGGCGCGCGCGTCGGCGCCGTCCCAGCCGATCGGCGACGCACCGTCCCAGTACTCGTCCAGCTGACGCAGCTGCTTGGCGTCGTCGGTGGCGGTACCGGCGATGGCCTTGGCCGCGAGGGTCTTCACCGGACCAGCGGCGATCAGGTTGGAGCGGATCTTCTTGGCGTAGCCCACTTCCCGGGCCACGTACCGGTTCACCGACTCCAGCGCGGCCTTGGAGACACCCATCCAGTTGTAGTACGGCATCGCCACGCGCGGATCGAAGTCCATGCCGACGATGGAGCCGTTCTCGTTCATCACGGGCAGCACGGCGCGAGCCAGCGAGGCGTAGCTCCACGCGGAGATCTCGAAGGACTTCGCCACATCGGGGCCGGGGCCCTCCAGGAACGGCACCGCCTCCGGGCCCATCAGGGTCTTGGGCGCGAAGGCGATCGAGTGCAGCACACCGTCGATGCCCTCGGGCGCCAGCTCGCGCAGGGCGTCCGCCAGCGCGCCCAGGTTCTCCTCGTTGGTGACGTCCAGCGGGATCGCAGGCGGCACCTCCTGCGGCAGGCGCTTGGCGATGCGGTCGATCAGCCGCAGCCGCTCCGGGATGCCGGTGATGATCACCTTCGCGCCCTGCTCCTGCGCGACCGCCGCCGCGCTGAACGCGATCGACGAGTCGGTGATGATGCCGGTGACCAGGATGGTCTTGCCTTCGAGCAGTCCGCCCATGAGTTTTCGGTTCTCCCTGAGATCAGTATGGTTGCCGCTACCTTGTCGGCGGCGCGGTGCGATCCGTTAGCGGGTCAGTGACCCATGCCCATGCCGCCGTCGACCGGGATGACGGCACCGGAGACGTAGCGGGAATCCTCGGAGGCGAGGAAGCTGACCACAGCCGCGACCTCCTCGGGCTTGCCGACCCGGCGCAGCGGAATGTACTTCTCGACCATGTCCTTCATGTCTTCGGGCAGGTCAGCGGTCATATCGGTTTCGATGAAGCCGGGCGCAACGACATTGGCGGTGATGTTGCGCGAGCCGAGTTCGCGAGTGACCGACCGGGCCAGACCGATGACACCGGCCTTGGACGAGGCGTAGTTGATCTGGCCGGCCTGGCCCATCATGCCGACCACCGAGCCGAGGAAGACCATCCGGCCCCACTTCGCGCGCAGCATGGCACGGTTGGCGCGCTTGGCGACCCGGAAGGCGCCGGTGAGGTTGGCGTCGACGACCTTCTCGAACTGCTCCTCGGTCATCCGCATCAGCAGCGTGTCGTCGGTGATGCCAGCGTTCGCGACCAGCACCTCGACCGGTCCCTGGTGCTCCTCGACCTCGGTGAACGCACGGTCCACCGACTCACTGTCGGTGACATCGCACTTCACGCCGAACAGGCCATCGGGCACCCCCGATCCGCGGTGCGTGACGGCGACCTTGTGGCCGTCGGCGAGCAGGCGCTGGGCGACCGCGAGACCGATACCGCGGTTACCGCCGGTCACCAGGACCGAGCGGGATGTGACGTTCGACATAGGGTCCAACCTATCTGTTCCGGTTCGTGTGCCCCGCGTCAGGGTCGCGCCACTGCGACGACTCACAATGCGGGGCAGGGGCTGCTAGGGCAGGCGTTGACGATAGAGCAAACTGACCACGACGCCCGCCGCGATGAACAGCATGCCGAGCAGCAGCCACGGCCTGCTCGCGTCGCCACGGGTGGTCTCGTAGCCGATCTGTTCCTCGAGCGTGTCGTAGACGGCGCGCAGTTCGGCGAGCGAGGAGGCCGTATAGAACTCACCGCCGGACAGTTTGGCGATCTCCTGCAGCGAGGCGTTGTCGACGGGCACCTTCACCCGCTGCGAACCCTTGCCGTCGGAATCCGGGATCTCGACCGTGCCCCATTCGGTGCCGAAGGAGATGGTCGAGACCGGGATGTTCTTGTTCTTGGCCAGCCGGGCCGCGGTGAAGCCGTGCCGGGGGTTGTCCACGTCCTTGTCGTCGGGCACGGTCTGCTTGCCGTCCGACATCAGCACCACACGCGCGGGCGGCGGGGTCTCCGCGCCACCGAGCACGGCGGCCAGGGTGTCGATCGACTGCAGGGCGGTCAGGATGCCCTCGCCGGTCGCGGTGCGCTCGGCCAGCTTGATGTTGTCGATCGCGTGCTTGACGGCCTCGCGGTTGGTCGTCGGCGACACCATCACCGACGCGGTGCCCGCGAAGGTGACGAAACCGAGGTTGATGCCGGGGGTCAGGCCGTCGACGAATTCCTTACCGGCCCGCTGCGCGACCTGCAGCCGGTTCGGTTCGACGTCGGTGGCCTCCATCGACAGCGACACGTCCATCACCAGCACGACGGTGGCCCGGTTGCGCGGCACCTTCTGCACGGCGGTCGGACCGGCGGCGGCGATGGTCAGCAGCACGAGCCCGACCAGGATCAGCGCGATCGGCACGTGCCGCATCGGGCTCGGCCGCGACGGGGCGACCCGCTCGAGCACGGACATGTTGCCGAACTGCAGCATCCGCTTGTGCCTGGCGCGCTGCACCAGCACATAGCCGAGCACCAGCAGGGCGACGACGACGAGGAAACCGAGCCAGACGACGGCCGTGAAATGCGAAATACTCACTGGCGAGGCACCCGCCCGCTCGGGGCGCCGAAGCTGTGGCGCCGGGTGGACACGAACCGGACCACGTCGGCGATCCAGTCCCGATCGGTCTGCAGGGACAGCACCGGCGCGCCGCAGTTGCGCAGCGCCAGCTGCACCTGCTCACGCTGGGCCTTGGCCGCGGCCGCGAAATCGGCCCGCAGCGTCGGGGTGACGCTGAACTCGCGGGTGCGCCCGGATTCCGGATCGTGCAGCACCACGTCACCGCCGTCGGGCAGGGCGACGTCGAGCGGGTCGAGCACCTCCACCGCGAGCAGGTCGTGGCGCGCCGAGATCGCGCGCAGGGAACGCTGCCAGTCGACGTCGCCGAGGAAGTCGCTGATCACCACGGCCAGACCGCGTTTGCGCTGTGGACGGCGCAGCGATTCGATGCCGGCCTTCAGGTCACCACGGACGCCGTCGCGGGCGTGCGGGGTGGTCGCGATGCCGCGCAGCATGGTCTGCGCGTGCAGACGGCCGCTGCGGGCCGGGATGCGCACGAGATCCTGACCCGTCGCGACCACGGCGCCGATGCGGTTGCCGCCACCGGAGGTGAGGTGGGTGATCGCCGCGGCCGCCGCGATGGCGAGATCGCGCTTCTGTACCCGGCCGGTGCCGAAGTCCAGGCTCGACGACAGGTCGACGACGAGCCAGGTCTCGAGCTCGCGGTCGGCGATCATCTGCCGCACGTGCGGATGGGTGGTGCGGGCGGTGACCGACCAATCCATCTGCCGCACATCGTCACCCGGCTGGTACAGCCGCGCCTCGCCCGGTTCCGAGCCCGGTCCGGGGATGAGTCCCTGATGGTCGCCGTGCAGGACGCCGTCGAGGCGGCGCCGCACCGTCAGTTCGAGCGTCTTGAGCGCGGCCGACAGCTTCGGGTCGGTCAGTTCACCGGCACGGAACGACGGCGGCGCGTGCGACGACAGGGGCACGCGGACAACGGGTTCCGGCGCACTCACTGGGGCGCGACGTGGCCGGCGGGCTGGGACTGCTGCCCGTTCACCGGCTGCGGGACGGGCTGTTGCTGGGCGGGCGGCTGCGGCACCGCGGGCTGCTGCGGGGCGGCCTGGCCGCCGACGGCCTGCGGCGCGACCTGCGGCAGACCGACGGTCTGCAGGACCCGCTTGATGACGTCTTCGGGGGTGACCTCGTCGGCGAGCGCGTCGTAGGACAGCACGAGGCGGTGACGCAGCACGTCCGGGATCACCTCGACGACGTCCTGCGGCACCACGTAGTCGCGGCCGCGGATCAGGGCCACCGAGCGCGCGGCGGCGATGATGCCGAGGCTGGCACGCGGGGAAGCGCCGTAGGCGATCCAGCTGGCGACATCGGCCATGCCGAAGTCGGCGGGGGTGCGGGTCGCGGTGATCACGCGGACGACGTAGTCGACCAGGGCGTGGTGCACGAAGACGTTCGCGGCCAGCTTCTGCAGCCGGATGATGTCCTCGGGCGCCAGGATCTGCTTGGGCTCCGGCGGGGTCACGCCCATCCGGTAGATGATCTCGCGCTCTTCCTCGACCGAGGGGTAGTCGACGACGACCTTGAACAGGAAGCGGTCGCGCTGGGCCTCGGGCAGCGGGTAGACGCCCTCGCTCTCGATCGGGTTCTGGGTCGCCATGACCAGGAACGGATCGGGCATGGGGTAGGTCTTGCCGCCGATCGACAGCTTGCGCTCGGCCATCACCTCGAGCAGTGCCGACTGCACCTTGGCGGGCGCGCGGTTGATCTCGTCGGCGAGCACGAAGTTGGCGACGACCGGACCGAGCTCGGTGTCGAACTCCTCGCGGCCCTGGCGATAGATCCGGGTACCGATGAGGTCGGTCGGCACCAGGTCCGGGGTGAACTGCACCCGGGAGAACGAGCCGCCGACGACCTTGGCGAAGGTTTCCACGGCGAGGGTCTTCGCGACGCCGGGCACACCCTCGAGCAGCACGTGACCACGCGACAGCACGCCGACGAGCAACCGCTCGACGAGCCGGTCCTGACCGACGATGACCCGTTTGACCTCGTAGATCGCCTTCTCGAGAGTCTGGACGTCACGCTCCAGGGTGCTCGGCGTTGCCGATCCGGCGTCCTTCGCCAGCTTCGGCCCGCTCACACCTTCCGTCGAAGTCACCAACATCCCCGCTTTCGCTTTGGTCTCGTGCGTGCGGCACCAACTATTCCATTGAATCCCCCGGTGTGCCGCAACCGACCGGGTCCAGACGCGAATTCGTAGTCTCGGCGGCTGGACAGACACCGCGTACCCGCCGCGTCCACCGCCGCACAGCAGCAATGCCGACCTGCGCCTATACGCCCCAAAGTAGCCCAAACGCGTCGGCTTCGGGTCGGCACGACCGATTCGGCGGCGATCTCAGCCGGTGACGATGCGGACCGCGTACGGCATGATCCCGTCCTCGCGGACCGGCGAAATCTTCACCACATCACCGGATTCGGGCGCCTCGATCATCTGCCCGTTGCCCAGGTAGAGCGCGACGTGCTGGCTGCCGCCCGGTCCCCAGAACAGCATGTCGCCGCGTTCGCGGTCCTCGACGTCGACGCGGGTGCCCGCGTTGTATTGATAGCCGCTGTAGTGCGGCAGGGAGACGCCGATGCCGGCGAAGGCGTAGAGCATCAGGCCCGAGCAGTCGAAGCCGATCTTGTCGAAGTCGCCGTGCGCGTCGCCGGTGCCGCCGTCGCGGATGCCGAGGGTGGGTCCGGCTTCGTCGCCGCCACCCCAGGCGTAGGTGACGCCGAGTTGCGACATCGCCCGGTCGATCACCGTCTCGATCGCGGCCGACCCGGTGACCTGTGGTTTCTTCGGTCTGGGTTTGCTCTTGCGTGGTGCGGCCGGGGTGGATTCGAGCTCGGTGTGCGGGCGCTGCCCGTCGCCGAGCTTGGCGGCGCGGTCACGGGCGGCCCGGTCGGCGGCGGCACGGGCGGCCGCGGCGTTGGCGGCGGCGAGCAGTGCGGCCAGTTCGGCCTTGCGCTGGTCGTCCAAGGCCAGGAACACCTCGCGCCGGCTCTGCGGCCCGGACACCGTCGCGCGGGCGACATCGATGGCGGACTGGGCTGCCGCGCGGTCGCGCCGGAGCGTGTCACGGGCCGCGGCCTGGGTGTCGAATTCGGTCTTGGCGACGGTGATCGCGGTCTGGGCGGCGTTCTTCTTCTGCTCGGCGGCGTCGGCGGCGCTGTAGGCGTGGGTGGCGAGCTGGTCGAAGTCCTGGCGGGCCACGCCCACATTCGCGCTCGCGTCGGCGAGCAGTGCTTGCGAGTCGGAAACCGCGGCCGCGGCGGCGGCGGCGGCGTCCCTGGCGGTCTGCAGGTCGACCAGCGCCTTGTTGGCCGCCTCACGTTTGGCGGCGAGCGCATCGTCGAGAGCCTGTAACTGCTGATCGGCCGCGGCGACCCGGCTGATCAGGACGCCGATCTCGCTCACCTGCGCCTCGACCTGCACGCCCGCGCCGGCGATCGCACCGTCGGAGGGATTGGGCGGCGGCGGTGGCACCGCCGCGACCTGCCCCGCGCCCGCGAGCACGGCCAGCGTCATCAGCAATCCTGCCGCTACCCGCAATAGACCTGGTTCGTCCTGCCTGCCCGCACCGCGCACGGCACCTCCGAGTGACTCGACTCGACATACGCCACAGGCGCATCAGCCCACTCACCGACCACAAGAGTCGACCAACGCCTCCTGTACCACTGCATTCACGATCGCGATCACCGCAACCGTACGACACATAGTTCACAAAGGAACCATCTGCCACAGCGACACGGGGTGCAATTAGCGGATTGCCGGAAAATAGCCTTACGGAGGACGGCTTTCACGACAGAAAACAGACCGACGGTCTGGAAATGTTGCTGAAGGGAAACCAGTTACTTGGCAGAACCCGCGTCAGCGCGGCTGGCCGACGGCGCAACCTGCGTGTCGGCATCGGGACCGCGGCGCGCCTTCACGAAGTACAGCCCGGCGATCACCAGGGCGGTCAGCGTCAGCAACACCGCGGTGATCACGCTCCAGGACACGCCCTCCGGCTGCTCCAGCCGGTCGACGAAGGCCTGCACGGCCTCCTCGGGGTGGTTCCCCTTGTACTTGGCGACGTCCTCGGCCCACTCCAGCCGGACCCGGCTGATGCCGTCGCTGTGGGTGCCGACCCAGTCGTCGCTGAAGACCGCGACGGTGCCGTCGGTGCTTTTGCCTACCTCGGCGGCCAGGTCACGTAGGCTCGAGTCGTGGCCGGGGTTACCTGGAACAACGACGACGCTCAGCGGGATCCCCTCGGATCGCGCCTCGGCGACGATCGCCGCCAGTTTCTCCTGGTTCACACCCTTGGGGGCGGCGACATGATTGTCGGCGAGATCGGACCGGACACTGCTCAGCACGGTATTCGGCGGGAGTTCGGCGGCCATCGGCGCGAAGGTGTGCAAGACGGTCATCTTCCATCCGGTCTGTCGAGCCTCGGTCGCCTACGTTGCGACGGGCATCCAACACTGCAGGGTGAGCGTCACTGCGTCATTCCCCGACTCGCTCGA
The DNA here is from genome assembly GCF_053608285.1 of Nocardia sp. NPDC055053. Lineage (NCBI taxonomy): Bacteria > Bacillati > Actinomycetota > Actinomycetes > Mycobacteriales > Nocardiaceae > Nocardia > Nocardia sp. NPDC055053. The sequence goes on from NZ_JBSGVD010000003.1 coordinate 182,112, forward strand.
CTGGCACAGTACGCGACGGCGCGCGCGGACACGCTCACACGGCACGCCGAACCGCCCCCGCGTATTTCATAGGACAAGCGTACTGTTAGGCTCGTACGGCGAGGAAACCGGCATCTCACGGCGCCGGAACCCCCTCCGAAGACGCGAGTCGCCGGCACAGCCCCGCCGGCGGCACACCCTCACAGATGAGTGGAGCTGACGTGACGAAGATTGATACCTTCGGCGCCAAGGGCACGCTCGAGGTCGGAAGCAACTCCTACGAGATCTTCCGTCTCTCGGCTGTTCCCGGCACCGAGAAGCTGCCCTACGCCCTGAAGGTGCTGGCGGAGAACCTGCTGCGCACCGAAGACGGCGCCAACATCACCGCCGATCACATCCGCGAGATCGCGAACTGGGATCCCTCGGCGCAGCCGAGCGTCGAGATCCAGTTCACCCCCGCGCGCGTGATCATGCAGGACTTCACCGGCGTGCCCTGCATCGTCGACCTCGCCACCATGCGCGAGGCCGTCACCACCCTCGGCGGCGACCCGAGCAAGGTCAACCCGCTCTCCCCCGCCGACATGGTCATCGACCACTCGGTGATCCTTGACGTCTTCGGCCGCGCCGACGCGCTGGAGCGCAATGTCGAGCTCGAGTACGAGCGCAACGGCGAGCGTTACCAGTTCCTGCGCTGGGGCCAGGGCGCCTTCGACGACTTCAAGGTCGTCCCCCCTGGCATGGGCATCGTCCACCAGGTCAACATCGAGTACCTGGCCCCGACCGTCATGGTCCGCAACGGCCAGGCCTACCCCGACACCTGTGTCGGCACCGACTCGCACACCACCATGGTCAACGGCCTTGGTGTGCTCGGCTGGGGCGTCGGTGGCATCGAGGCCGAGGCCGCGATGCTGGGCCAGCCGGTCTCCATGCTGATCCCGCGCGTCGTCGGCTTCAAGCTGACCGGTGAGATCAAGCCGGGCGTCACCGCCACCGACGTGGTGCTGACCGTCACCGACATGCTGCGCAAGCACGGCGTCGTCGGCAAGTTCGTCGAGTTCTACGGCGCCGGTGTGTCCGAGGTGCCGCTGGCCAACCGCGCCACCCTGGGCAACATGAGCCCCGAGTTCGGCTCCACCGCGGCGATCTTCCCGATCGACGAGGAGACCATCAACTACCTGCGCCTGACCGGCCGCACCGACGAGCAGCTCGCGCTCGTCGAGGCGTACGCCAAGGAACAGGGCATGTGGCACAACGCCGACAACGAGCCCGCGTACTCGGAGTACCTGGAGCTGGACCTCGGCACCGTCGTGCCGTCCATCGCAGGCCCGAAGCGCCCGCAGGATCGCATCCTGCTCAGCGAGTCCAAGAGCGCCTTCCGCTCCGACATCGTCAACTACGTCGGCGAGGGTGAGCTGACCGCGCTGGACGAGGCGAACGACGAGTCCTTCCCGGCTTCCGATTCGGTCGCCGTGTCCGCGAACGCCGCCGACGACACCTACACCCCGGCCCACTCGGCCGCCAAGGGTGCCAACGGCCGTCCGTCCAAGCCGGTCGAGGTTCGCTCGGCCGAGCGTGGTGACTTCGTCCTCGATCACGGCGCCGTCGTGGTCGCGGGTATCACCTCCTGCACCAACACCTCCAACCCGTCGGTCATGCTCGGCGCCGCCCTGCTCGCCCGCAACGCGGTGGAGAAGGGCCTGTCGACCAAGCCGTGGGTGAAGACCAACATGGCGCCGGGTTCGCAGGTCGTCTCCGACTACTACGAGAAGGCCGGCCTGTGGCCGTACCTGGAGAAGCTGGGCTTCTTCGTCGGCGGCTACGGCTGCACCACCTGCATCGGTAACACCGGCCCGCTGCCCGAGGAGATCTCGGCCGCGATCAACGACAACGACCTCTCGGTCACCGCCGTGCTGTCGGGTAACCGCAACTTCGAGGGTCGTATCTCCCCCGACGTGAAGATGAACTACCTGGCCTCCCCGCCGCTGGTCATCGCCTACGCGCTCGCGGGCACCATGGACTTCGACTTCGAGACCGACGCCCTCGGCCAGGACACCGACGGCAACGACGTCTTCCTGAAGGACATCTGGCCTTCGGCGCAGGAGATCGACGACACCATCAAGTCCTCGATCAACCAGGACATGTTCCGCAACTCCTACGCCACCGTCTTCGACGGCGACGCGCGCTGGCAGGGCCTGGCCACCCCGGAGGGCGACACCTTCGCGTGGGACGAGAAGTCGACCTACGTCCGCAAGGCGCCGTACTTCGACGGCATGTCGATGGACCCGAGCCCCGTCACCGACATCAAGGGCGCCCGCGTCCTTGCGCTGCTGGGCGACTCGGTCACCACCGACCACATCTCCCCGGCGGGCCCGATCAAGCCCGGCACCCCCGCCGCGCAGTACCTCGACGCCAACGGTGTGGCCCGCAAGGACTACAACTCGCTGGGCTCGCGTCGTGGTAACCACGAGGTGATGATCCGCGGCACCTTCGCCAACATCCGGCTGCGCAACCAGCTCCTCGACGACGTCTCGGGTGGTTACACCCGCGACTTCACCCAGGACGGTGGCCCGCAGGCGTTCATCTACGACGCCTCGCAGAATTACCAGGCCGCCGGCATCCCGCTGGTCGTGCTCGGTGGTAAGGAATACGGTTCGGGCTCCTCGCGTGACTGGGCTGCCAAGGGCACCAGCCTGCTGGGTGTGAAGGCCGTCATCACCGAGTCGTTCGAGCGTATCCACCGCTCCAACCTCATCGGCATGGGCGTTGTGCCGCTGCAGTTCCCGGCCGGCCAGTCGGCCGCGTCGCTGGGCCTGACCGGCACCGAGACCTTCGACATCGAGGGCATCACCGCCCTCAACGAGGGTGTCACCCCGAAGACCGTCAAGGTCACCGCCACCGCGGAAGACGGCAAGGTCACCACGTTCGACGCGGTCGTCCGCATCGACACCCCCGGTGAGGCCGACTACTACCGCAACGGCGGCATCCTGCAGTACGTCCTGCGCAACATGATCCGCGGTTAAGCACCTCGGTGTCCGGTGGTGCAGTATCGAATGATGCTGCACCACACGGGCATCCGCTAGCGGATGCCCTTCTTGCGACAGCCCCCGTCTCGGAGTTCCGGGGCGGGGGTCCGTGTATTTCCCGTTGGAGGACTCATGCCCAAGGTCAGCGACGACCACCTCGCCGCCCGCCGCAGCCAGATCCTCGACGGCGCACGGCGCTGCTTCGCCGAATACGGCTACGACGGCGCCACGGTGCGCCGTCTGGAAGAGGCCATCGGCCTGTCCCGCGGTGCGATCTTCCACCACTTCCGGGACAAGGACGCGCTGTTCTTCGCCCTGGCCAAGGACGACGCCGAGCGCATGGCCGAGGTCGCGGCCAACCAGGGCATCGTGCAGGTCATGCGCGATATGCTCGCCCGCCCGGAGGAATTCAACTGGCTGGGCACCCGTCTCGAGATCGCGCGCCGGGTGCGCACCGACCCCGAGTTCCGCGCCGGCTGGACCCAGCGCTCCGCCGAACTGACCGCGGCCACCCTGGCCCGCCTCGAGCGCCGCAAGGCCGCGGGCGCCCTGCGCGACGACGTCCCCACCGACGTCCTGCTCGGCTATCTGGACCTGGTCCTCGACGGCCTCATCGCCCGCATCGCCTCGGGCCACACCGACGACAATCTCTCCGCTGTCCTCGATCTCGTCGAAGCCTCCGTCCGCCGCCGCGACTGAGCGCCGAAACCGCAACCGCCGCACCGTTCTTCCGGGAACGATGCGGCGTGTTGTGTGCCGTGGTCGGCCTTCTTCTTTCAGGCGGTCACCAGCAGGCCGTTGGACCACGCGGCCAGGCGCGTGCGAGCGCGCGCATTGCGAACCAGACCGGCGGGGACGGCGAGTTCGGCACCGACGTAGTAGCCGCCGTCGAGAACCGGGGTCGCGGGGTGGCTCAACGTCGCGAGTTCGCCGGGCAAGATTCCGCACGCCGGTTTGACGATTCCCTTGCACTCCGATTGCCGTCGGCGGGATAGGCATCGCAGAACGTTGCAGAAGGCGGGATCGGCTAGTCCCCGAGGCGCCGCAGCAGGATCCGGGCGATGCGATCGAGCGACTCACGATCGGCGGGGTCGAGGACGGACAGCATCGCCGTCTCGTTCTCGGTGTGCGCGCCGACGACGACATCGACGAGTTCGCGGCCCTCGCCGGTCAGCGCGACCAGGACCGCTCTGCGGTCACCTTGATCGGCGATCCGGCGGACCAGGCCCGCCGCTTCCAGGCGGTCGATGCGGCCGGTCATCCCCGCGCGGGACAGCATCAGCGTGTCGGCGAGCACCGAGGGGTTGAGTTCGAAGGGTGCACCCGAACGGCGTAGTGCCGCAAGCACATCGAACTCGCCGCGCTGCAAGCCGTGTGCGGTGAACACGGCTTCGATGCGGGCCATGGCTACCGTCATCAATCTGCCAAGCCTGCCGAAGACCGCCATCGCGGCGAGGTCGAGGTCGGGGCGTTCGCGCCGCCACTGGGCGGCGATGGCGTCGACGACATCCGGTTCATCCATGGACATGATTCTATTCGCCGCGATATAGTTCGGTACCGAATTATCAACCGGCGAATGGAATTGCCATGACGAACACTCGCGACATCGCCCTCTGCCTCCCCGAGGACGCCGAGGTCCTGGGCACCGACACCGTGCGCATGCGCCTGCTCACCGACGCGAACGCCAGCGACGGCACCGTCAGCACCCTGGAAGTCACCATGGACCGGGGCGCCGACGGCGCGGCACCGCACTTCCACACCCGCTCCGACGAACTCTTCTACGTCGCCGACGGCGAACTCCAGGTCATGGCGGGCGACCGCATCCGCACCGTCGGCGCGGGCGGCTCCCTGGTGGTCCCCCGCCTGATGCCGCACGCCTTCGGCGCCACTCCCGACAGCGGCGCCCGCATCCTCATCGCCCTGATGCCCGGCGTCCAGCGCTTCGAATACTTCCGCCTGCTCGACCGCCTCATCCACGGCCAGGCGACACACGACGAATTCCTCGCCGCCCAGGAGGAATTCGACAACCACTTCGTCGACGCCCCCGCGTGGTGGGCCGAACGCAACGCCCACCGCCGTTGACCCACCGGCCATACCGAACCGTCCCGACTGTGGTGCAGATTGCAGCCGAATCGGGAACAACCCCGGCGAAGCCGCCGGTTGTACACCGTATGACGTTCTCCGTACCGGTCCTCGTCCGCGGCTATGAGCTCGACACCCAGGGCCATCTCAACCATGCCGTCTACCACCAGTACGGCGAGCATGCCCGCTGGGAGTTGATGCGGGCGGCGGGGATCCCGCAGGACAAGTTCCTCGCCAGTGGCATCGGGGCCGTCGTGCTCGAGTCGACGATCAAGTACCGGCGGGAGCTGCGTGGCGGCGACGAGGTGACCGTGACGTGCGAATTCGATTGGGACGGCGGCAAGGTCTTCAGGTTCCACCACAAGATCATCAAGCTCGACGGAACCGTCTCCGCCGAGATCACCGTGGTGGCGGGCGCGATGGATCTGACCGAACGCAAGCTGGTCGCCAACCCCGCCGAGCACTTCCGCGGTCTCGCCGAGCACCCCGAGCTGCTCGGCCTCTGACCGGCCCGACACGGCCCGCATCACCCAGCAATTCCGAGGCGATGCGGGCCGTTGTCGTGTCCAGCATCGTTAGCTGATCGATTGCCGGTGCGACGGGGCGATCAGCGGTCCGGTTGTCCGAAATTCTCTCCCCGCTAGGGGATCACGCGCCGCTCGACGGTTTGCCCGGGGCTCTGTAAATCTCGCGAACCGGCTCGGCGCTGCCCGCTCGCACGCTATGATCCGAAGCACCTTCGGGGGTTCTGGCAAATCGCGAGCAGACGAGAAGATCGGAGTGAGTGCCCATGACCGACGCCATCCACCTCCCCGCTACGGCGGCGTCCCGAGACCGGGGCCCGGCCTTGCGCGGATTGCTGGTGGCCGAGTCCGATCGCGACATCTCGGTGCGCGTCGACGGTGGTACGTGGACCTTCGACCGGCGGGATGTCGTGCGGCTCACCGAGGATCACGCCGCGGCGGGCGAGCGGCAGGTGCGCGTCGACATCCGGCCCGGCGCCACCGCCGATTTCACGCGCAGGCTGCGCGTCGAACTGGTCGACCGGCCGATCACGCTGGCTCCCGAGCCGTCGGAGGCGCTCGGTGACGACCTGCTGGCCCAGGCCACCCGCGCCTGGGCGGCCAAGCTGCGGATCGCCGAACGCGGCGGCGTCACCGGCGCCACGTTCACCTTCCGCGACGGCATCAACTGCGACAGCCTCGACTGAAGCGGCCCACCGTCATGGAACGCGCGACCGACGCGGTGCTCATCGTCTCCGAAACCGACGACCTGCACGCCGATGCGCTGGCCGCCATCCTGCGAGAACACCACGGGCTCGACCCGATCCGGCTCGACCTGCGTGACTTCCCCACCGAGACAGGCAGTTTCCGGCTCGACAAGGCGGGTACCAACCGCGCGCTCGCCCATGTCCACGGTCTCGACGACGTGCGCGCGGTGTGGTGGCGCAGGGCGCACCCGTGCCGGGTGCCGCACGGCGTTCGCGTCGCCGACGACGAGTTCCGCCAGGCCGAGTGCGACGGGTTCCTGCAGGGGATGCTGTGGTCGATCCCGGCGTACTGGGTCAACGATCCGGCCGCCGAACGCACCGCGAGCCGCAAGATCGTGCAGCTGGAGACGGCGCAGCGGGCCGGCTTCACCATTCCCGAGACGCTGATCACCAACGATCCGGACGAGGCCCGCAGTTTCGTCGAATCCCGTTCCGGCCCAGTGGTGTACAAGCGCACGGGGACCGGCCGCGGCGAGTTCTCCGAGACCCGCATCATCACCAGGACCGAGCTGAGCAGGCTCGGTTCGATCCGGTCGACGCCGACCACGTTCCAGGACTATGTCGAGGCCAGCTGCGATCTGCGGGTGGTGTGGGTCGACGGCGTCGAGTGGACGGTGCGCATCGATTCCCAGGCGGGGGTCGGCCGGGTCGATTCCCGGCTCGATACCTCGGTGGGGTTCACGCGCTACCGGTTGCCCGCCTCGGTCAGCAAGTCGCTGGCCACCCTGATGGGTGCCCTCGGGCTGAGCTTCGGCGTCGTCGACCTGCGCCTGGGTAGCGACGGGGAGTACTACTTCCTCGAGGTGAACCCGCAGGGCCAGTTCGCGTATCTGGAGATCAAGACCGGCCTGCCGCTGTTCACCAGCCTGGCGAACCTGCTCGTCCGCGGGGACGGTGCCGTCCCCGGCTGGTGAGCCCGCCTCAGTCGGCCGGATTCTTTCGCCGGTTGGCGCCGCCGCGGCCGCGTAACTCGACGTGCGATTCGACCAGCACATTGTGGATGAAGCCGTACGAGCGGCCGGTGGCCCTGGCCAGGGAGCGGATGCTCGCTCCCGCCTCGTACTGCTTCTTCAGCTGGGACTGCAACCGGTCGCGGGATTTGCCCGTGACCCGGGTGCCCTTTCCCAGCCCGGCCTTGCCGATCGTCGCCTTACCCTTGGCCGACCTAGCGGCCTGTCTCGCACTGTCGCTCATGGCTTCCTCCGAGTCGCCGAGCAGCTGATTCCAGGCTAGACACTCCGGAGTCGGTGATCAACGAAAACAGTGATGAAACTCACCTGAGACCCGCGAGTTCCCTCGCGACACAGCGTTTCACGCGCGACACACCGCCGTTTGGGGCGCCGATGGGCTCAGGCGAGGTCGATCAGCTCGGCGTACTCGTTGGACCAGTGATCCTCGGTGCCGTCGGGCAGCAGGATGACGCGTTCCGGGTTCAGCGCCTCGGCCGCGCCCGGGTCGTGGGTCACCAGGACGACGGCGCCCGCGTAGGTGCGCAGCGCCTCGAGGACCTGTTCGCGCGAGACCGGGTCGAGGTTGTTGGTCGGCTCGTCGAGCAGCAGCACGTTCGCCGCCGAGGACACCAGCCCGGCCAGGGCCAGACGGGTCTTCTCACCGCCGGACAGCGTGCCGGCGGGCTGCTCGAGCTGGGGGCCGGTGAACATGAAGGCGCCGAGCAGGCTGCGCAGCTCCTGTTCCCCCGCGTCCGGGGACGCGTGCCGGATGTTCTCCCACACCGAGGCCTCGTCGTCGAGCGTGTCGTGTTCCTGGGCGAAGTAGCCGACCTTGAGGCCGCGGCCCTGCTCGACTCCGCCCGAGGTCGGCGTCTCGACGCCGGCGAGCAGCTTGAGCATGGTCGTCTTACCCGCGCCGTTGAGGCCGAGCACCACAACGCGGCTGCCCTTGTCGACGGCGAAGTTGACGCCGGTGAAGATTTCCAGGGACCCGTAGAGCTTGGTGAGGTTGTTCACCATCAGCGGGGTCTTGCTGCACGGCGCGGGCTCGGGGAAGCGGATGCGGGCGACCTTGTCGGCGACGCGCACGTCGTCGAGCTCCGACATCAACCGCTCGGCCCGGCGCACCATCTGGTGTGCCGCAGCGGCTTTGGTGGCCTTGGCGCCGAGCTTGGCGGCCTGCTGACGCAGCGCGCTCGCCTTCTTCTCGGCGTTGGCGCGCTCGCGGACACGACGCTGTTCGTCGGTGGCGCGGGCGTCGAGGTACTTCTTCCAGCCCATGTTGTACACGTCGGGCTCACCGCGCACCGCGTCGAGGAACCACACCTTGTTGACCACGGCCTCGAGCAGTTCGACATCGTGGCTGATCACGATGAGGCCGCCGTCGTGGTTCTGCAGGAACCCGCGCAGCCAGGTGATGGAGTCGGCGTCGAGGTGGTTGGTCGGCTCGTCGAGCAGCAGGATGCGATCGGAGCGCCCGCCGGAACCGTCGGAGGCGGAGAACAGGATGCGGGCCAGCTCGATGCGGCGGCGCTGACCGCCGGACAGGGTGCGCAGCTGCTGGCCGAGGACCCGGTCGGGCAGGCCGAGGCTGTTGCAGATGCGGGCCGCTTCGCTCTCGGCGACGTAGCCGCCGAGCGAGGAGAACTGGTCTTCGAGGCGGCCGTACTTGCGGATCGCCTTCTCGCGTTCCTTCTCGTCGACGACCTCGGCCATCAGCGCCTGCTGCTTCTCCATGTCCCGGATCAGGGTGTCAAGGCCGCGGGCGGAGAGCACCCGGTCGCGGGCGATCACATCGAGATCGCCTTCCTTCGGGTCCTGCGGCAGGTAGCCGATCTCGGTGGAGCGCACGATCTTTCCGGCGTAGGGCTCGCCCTCGCCCGCGAGGATGCGCAGGGTGGTGGTCTTGCCGGCGCCGTTGCGCCCGACCAGTCCGATCCGGTCGCCGGACTGCACCCGCAGCGCCGGCCCAGGGGCCGAGAGCAGGGTGCGGACTCCGGCCCGGACCTCCAGGTCGGTCGCCGTGATCACAGGGAATCTCCTCGTGTCGGAAAAATGGTGGCCGCCGAACCGACCCATCGTGCACGTCGGTCTCGGCAAGAACCACTCATTTTACCGTCCTCGAACTCGGCGGCCGAACCGGCGCCGCCCGGTGTGAGCGTGGTTACTCTCGTCGCATGACTACCGATCTTCTAGGCCGGACCGCCCTGGTCACCGGAGCGAGCCGCGGCATCGGCCTCGCCACCGCCGCCGAACTGATGCGCCGTGGCGCGAACGTGCTGATCACCGCGCGCAAACCCGAGCCGCTCGAGGCCGCGGCGACCGAGCTGCGCGCCCTCGGGCACAAGGGCCAGGTGAGCACGCTGGCAGGCAACGCGGGCGATGCCGATGCCAGGGCCGAGGCCGTGGCCAGGGCGGTCACCGAGTTCGGTTCGCTGGACATCCTGATCAACAACACCGGCATCAACCCGGTGTACGGCTCGCTGATGGACGCCGACCTGGGTGCGGTCAGCAAGATCTTCGACGTGAACGTGGTGGCCTCGCTGGGCTACGTCCAGCAGGCCTACCGGGCGTGGATGGCCGAGCACGGTGGCGCGATCGTGAACGTCGCCAGCGTCGCGGGCATCCGGTCCTCCGGTGTCATCTCGGCCTACGGCGCGTCCAAGGCGGCGCTGATCCGGCTCACCGAGGAGCTGGCCTGGCAGCTCGGCCCGAACATCCGCGTCAACGCGGTGGCGCCGGGCGTGGTGAAGACCAAGTTCGCCGACGCGCTGTACTCGGCGGACGAGGAGCGGGCCGCGAGCGCCTACCCGTTGCAGCGGCTCGGCGTCCCGGAGGACGTGGCCAGGCTGATCGCGTTCCTGGTCTCCGACGAGGCCGCGTGGATCACCGGCGACTGCGTGCGGGTCGACGGCGGACTGCTGTCCACCGGCGGCATCTGAGGCCTCCCGGACAATGCGAAGGGCGACACCGGTCCGACTGGAAACCGGTGTCGCCCAACAGCTCTCGACAGTCCCGCGGGGTCAGTCCGTGGTCTCGGTACGACCCGCGGCGGCCAGCTCTTCCTTGGCGCGCGCCGCCTCCGCGCGCGCGAGCGGATCGTTGACGACGATCTCCACGTCCGTGGTCACCGGCTTGCCGGTGGTGACACCGAGGGGATCGCGCACCGGGACATCGCGATTCAGCGACCGGCCTGCGCCGCCCTCGTCCACGCCCCAGCGATCGTGCAGGCGGCGCAGGAATTCCGGCGCGTACCAGTTCGCGTCGCCGAGCACCTTCATCGCGGCGGGCAGCAGGAACCCGCGCACCAGGGTGGCGTCGACGATCACCGCCAGCGGCAGGCCGATCCCGAACGCCTTCATGAAGGTGATGTCGGAGGCGAGGAAGCCGAGGAATACCAGCGAGATGAGGATCGCGGCCGCGGTGACGATGCGCCCGATCCGTTCCAGCCCCACCGCGACGGCGGTCTCGTTCTTGCCGGTGCGGTCGTATTCCTCGCGGATCCGCGAGAGCAGGAACACCTGGTAGTCCATCGCGAGCCCGAAGGCGGCGGCGAACAGCATCACCGGCACGGTGGCGGACAGGTCGCCGGTGACCGTGAATCCGAACAGCCCGGACAGATGGCCGTCCTGGAAGATCCACACCAGCGCGCCGAAGGTCGCCGTGAGGCTGAGCGCGCTGAGGATCACCGCCAGCACGGGCAGCACGACGCTGCCGGTGAGCGCGAACAGCACCAGCAGCATCACGAGCACGACGAAGCCGAGCGCCCAGGGCAATTCGTCCTCGATGGCGGCGATGGAGTCGGCGTTGGCCGCGGCGACACCGCCGACCAGCAGCTCGCTGGGCGTCGGCACCGCGCGCACCTGCTCGACCAGCCCGGCCAGCGCGTCACTGTCGGAGGTGGCTGGCACGATCGACAGGTAGACCGCACGGTCGGCCCGGAACCGGGCGTTCGCCGCGGTGGGGGCGATGAGCAGGCCGCCCTGGGCGTAGCTGCCGGTGGCGGTGTCGACGCGGCGGACATGGTCGAGGTCGGACAGGTCGCGGGCGATGGAGTCGATTCCCGTTGCGCTGTACGCGCTCTCGGGCAGGACAGCGACTAGGGTGTTCTGGTCGCTCTCGCCGAAGTCGCGCTGCACGATCTCGGTGACCTGGCGGGAGTTCATCGACTCCGGCAGGGTGCGCTCGTCCGGGAAGCCGAGCTTGACGCCGAGGAACGGTGCGCCGAGGAGCAGCAGCAGCAGCGTCACGGCCAGCCCGATCGGGATCGGCTTGCGCATCACCGCGGTGGCGAGCTTGTGCCAGGCGCCCTCGCCCGGTGCGGGGCGCGGCGCCCGCAGGAACCACCAGCCGAGCTGGCCCTTGTCGATCCGCGGGCCGAGCAGCAGCAGCGCCGCGGGCAGCACGGTCAGGGAGACCAGGGCCGCCAATGCCGCGACGAGGATGCCCGCGTAACCCATGGACCGGATCGCCAGCAGTGGGAAGAACAGCAGGCCCGCGAGCGCGACGGCGACGGTCAGCGCCGAGAACGCGACGGTGCGGCCCGCGGTGCGCAGCGTGGTCGCCACCGCGCCCGCCGGGGTGCGGCCCTCGGACAGTTCGTCGCGGTAGCGGTTGACGATCAGCAGGCTGTAGTCGATGGCGAGGCCGAGGCCGAGCAGGGTGGCCACGTTCGTCGCGGAGACCGAGAGCGGGGTGAACAGCGTCAGCAGCCACAGCGCGCCCATCGTCGCCACCACGGTGCCGAGCGCGACCAGCAGCGGCAGGCTCGCCGCGACCAGGCCGCCGAAGACGAACAGCAGCGCGATCAGCGTGAGCGGGAACGCGATCGCCTCGCCCTTGGCGATGTCGGTCTTGCTCTGCTCGACGGTCTCGTGCATGAGCATCGCGAAGCCACCGGCCCTGACCTGCAGGGTGCCCTGCGTTCCGGTCAGTTCGGCGGCGATCGCGGCGACACGCTGGTCGATCTCGCGTTCGCTGCCGAGCACACTGGCCACGATCAGGCCCTGCTTGCCGTCGACGCTGCGCAGCGCGGGCTGGTGGGTGGTCCAGTAGGACACCACGTCGGTGACGCCGTCGCGTTCCTGCAGGTTGGCCACCAGCGCCGTTGCCGCCGCGGTGGATTCGGGGTCCTCGACCGAGGACTCGGTCTCCACGAGCAGCAGCAGATTCGGCGGCGCCTGCCCGAACTCCTCGCGCAGCACCTCGAGTGCTCTGCTGGATTCACTGCCCGGGTCGGTGTATCCGCCGCCCTCCACCCGCTCGAACAGCGTGGCGCCGAGTGCGCCGAGCACCAGCGCGAGCACTGCGAAAACGCCGAGCACCCAGCAGCTGCGCCGCTTGGTGAATTCGAACACCGGATATTCCCCTAACTCGTCACGCAACTGTGCGGCACGCACGTCGACGTGCGGGGGCTCGGGTGTCTCCGGCCGGTCCGCCTCGCCGGCCCGATCCTGTTGGCGGGTGGGCGCGTTCGCGCAGCGATGGTAGCAACTTCGTGGCGGCGCCGCCGGGCCTCGGGGTGACCCAGCGCACGCCCTGCGATTCCCGGTCAGCGACCGGCCCGCTACACCCCTGTCGGGGTCGCGCCGATTCCGGCTACCGAAGCCGCGAGAGTGCGGCGTAGTCGCGGGGGAAGAGCGGCGAACAGCGCGCGCATCGCCGCGAGTGTGCCGCGCAGATCGTCGTGTCCGGACAGGTACGACCGTTGCAGTGGGGCGGGCAGATCGAAGAACGCGTCGAAGAAGACCGCGACATCGCGCGGCGGGATGGCCAGCAGTGCCCGCAATCCCGCCCGGCGCAGGGCGGCCACGGTGCGCGTTCGGGCCGTCCACGGCGTCGTGCCTGCGGCGACGAGGTCGGCCGCGCTCAGCGAGGCGGCGACGCTGTACCCGGTGGCGGGATGGGTCAGGCCACCGGCCGCACCGAACCGGCCATGGCCTGGCCTGCCACCTTGCACCGGAAAGCGCACCCGCTCAACCGGTTCCGCACCGGTGACGGGGATGCCGCGGGCCCGCAGGCGGTGTTCCAGGCGGTGTCGCAGGACATCGGGGCCGAGGGCGGGGCGGCCCGCGAGGCAGGTTTCCTCGAACAGCATCGTGTCCGCGCCGAGCGGGACGACGTAGAGGAACGACGCCGGATCGTCCGGGTCGGCACCGTTGTCCAGGCGCCAGTCCATGAACAGGGCCGGCTCGGCAAGGGTGTCCCGGCGCAGGACCACGCCGTAGGCGGTCTGCTCGGCGCGGCGCGGCGACCTGGCCAGTCCGCGTGCGTCGACCACCCGGCCGGTGCGGGTCGGTCCGCTCGCTGTCCGCACCGAGCCCGCGTCCAGGTCGACGACCCGGTCGGCGATCACCTCCGCACCGTCGATGGTCAGCGACCGTTGCAATCCCGCGGTGTCGAGGACCTGGTAGGCGCGCTCGACCCGATGCTCCCGCACGGCCCACGCCGTCGGCCCGTCGACGGTCGCGGCGACGACGGCAGGATCCAGCCAGTCCGGCAGTTCGTCCGCCCAGGCGGCATAGGTCGGCGTCCACACCCGGTCGGGATGCGGGTCGATCACCGTGACGGCGCGGCCGCGGGCCAGCGCGCGATGGGCCACCGCCCGGCCCGCAGGGCCGAGTCCGCAGATGATCAGCTCGGCGTCCACCCGGATATTGGATCAGACACAACGATTTCAAGCACCGCCGCGTCACGGACGGGCACCGGTTCAGCGGCGTAGCCTCGCCCCCGCGCGACATTTCGGCAATTATGGGGAAATGAGATCGATCTGGAAAGGCTCGATCGCCTTCGGGCTGGTCAATGTCCCGGTCAAGGTCTATACCGCGACCGAGGACCACGACATCCGGTTCCACCAGGTCCACGCCAAGGACGGCGGCCGGATCAAATACGACCGGGTCTGCCAGGTATGCGGCAAATCGGTCCAGTATTCCGATATCGACAAGGCCTACGTCTCCCCCGACGGCGACCAGGTCGTCCTCACCGACGCCGATTTCGCGAAACTCCCCGCGGCGGAGAAACACGAAATCCCGGTGCTGGAATTCGTGCCGTCCGAGCAGATCGACCCAGTCCTGTTCGACAAGAGCTATTACCTCGAACCGGATTCGGCGACGCCCAAGGCCTACCAGCTACTGGCGGCCACCCTCGAACGCATCGACAAGACCGCGCTCGTGCACTTCACGTTGCGCCAGAAGACCCGGCTGGCTGCGCTGCGGGTGCGCGATGGCGTGCTGGTCCTGCAGACGCTGCTGTGGCCCGACGAGGTGCGTGCCGTCGACTTCCCGTCGCTCGACGAGGTGCCCGCGCCGCGTCCGCAGGAATTGAAGATGGCCGAAACGCTGGTCGAGTCGATGTCGGGCGATTTCGATCCCGGCGAATACACCGACGAATATCAGATCGAATTGCAGAAACTCCTCGACGAGGCGATCGCCAGCGGCACGGGCAAGGTCGAATCCGCCGCGGCAGCCGAACCCGCCGAACAACCCGACGCCGAGGTCGTCGACCTGGTCGCGGCGCTGCAGCGCAGTCTCGAAGCCAGTGGCCGCCGCGATACAGAGGCGGCGCCTGCCCCGAAGAAGGCGGCCAAGAAAACAGCGGCAAAGAAGGCGGCTCCGCGCAAGGCGGCGGCGAAGAAATCCACGGCAGGCAAGACCGCGACTCGCAAGGGTGCGTAGGGCACACTGACGCTATGGACTCCTCGATCGTCGTCGTGCCGATGGGGCTGGGACATCTGCGTCAAGTCCTCGACCTCGGCCACCAGGTGTTCGACACGACCACCAAGCCGTACACGTCGTGGTCGCTCACTGCCGTCGCCGAGCATCTGGACAGCCCGGACAACGCCTGCTGGGTCGCCCTGGATTCCGACCGGGTCGTCGGCTTCGTGCTCGGCTCGATGGAGTTCGAGCACCGCGACGACTGGGCCTACCTCGAATGGATCGCGGTCGCGCCGGACATGCAGGGCCACGGCATCGCCCGGCGGCTGGTAGACGTGTGCTCGGAGGCGCTGTTCGCGCGCGGTGCGCGCCACATCGTCACCGATGTCGAAGACCGCAACAGCGCCTCGGCGGCACTGATGACCAGCACCGGTTTCGTGCCCGCCGCGACCGTCACCTTGCTGGTGCGGCCGAACCCGGACGAGGCGAGCGGCGAGCAGCCGCTGCCGCCGATGTCGGCGAACACCCGCCACGATCTCATCCGCCGCGGCAGGCTGTCGGTGGACCACCCGCGCCGCTGACGGAGCGCCACCCCGGCATCGCCGCTGGTCCGGCCTATTCTCGACGGGTGGCCTCGCCGGATGAGCACGACTCCCCCGCGCTGACCGTCGTCGGCGATATGTGGTCGCCCGCGTGCGCGGCCATCCGGACCTTCCTCAGCCGTAACGAGATCGCCTGCCGCTGGGTGCGACCCACCGATCCGACCGGCCGTGAGCTACTGGCCGCGCACGGGTTCGCCGACGACGACACCCCGGTGCTGATCGCCGCGGACGGCCGGGTACTGAAACCGGCCGACGAGGAGCAGCTCGCCCGGTGGGTCGGGCTGCACACCACACCCAGCTCCGGCGGATACGACCTGCTCGTCGTCGGCGGGGGTCCGGCCGGCATGGCCGCCGCCGTCTACGGCGCGTCGGAGGGACTGCACACGGTCCTGCTGGAGCGCTGGGCGATCGGCGGGCAGGCCGGGCTGAGCTCACGCATCGAGAACTATCTCGGCTTTCCCGACGGGATCTCCGGCGCCGTGCTCACCGACCGGGCCCGGCGCCAGGCGGGCAAGTTCGGCGCCGAACTGGTGATCAGCCTGCGCGCCGACGCGCTCGAGGCCACCGACGAGGACGTCACCGTGCACTGCGCGGGCGGCACGACCGTCTCGGCGCGGGCGGCGATCATCGCCACCGGCGCCACCTTCCGCGCCATCGACGCACCGGGTGTCGAGGATTTCACCGGCCGCGGCGTCTACTACTTCTCGGCGCTCACCGAGGCGCCGCTGTGCGCGGGGGCCGACGTCTACATCGTCGGCGGCGCGAACTCGGCGGGCCAGGCGGCCGTCTACTTCGCCAGCTGCGCCCGCCGGGTGATCCTGCTGGTCCGCGCCGAATCACTGGCGACCGAGATGTCGGCCTACCTGATCGAGCAGATCGCGTCGATCCCGGAGATCCACGTCCGCACGGGCACCGAGGTCGCCGGCGCCTCCGGCGGCACCCACCTCGAACACCTCACCCTGCGCCACCGGCGAACCGGCGCGACGGAAGAGGTTCCCGCCACCTGGCTGTTCGCCTTCATCGGCGCTGATCCCGCCACGGCCTGGCTCGGCCCCGGCTTCGCCCGCGACGACCGCGGCTACCTGCTCACCGGACCCGATATCGCCACCGTCGCCGGCGCCGGCTCACCCTGGCCGCTGACCCGGCCCCCGCTACACCTCGAGACCACCGTGCCGGGCGTCTTCGCCGCGGGCGACGTGCGCGCCTTCAACGGCCACCGGGTCGCGGCCGCGGTCGGCGAGGGCTCGATGGCCGTCATGCTTGTCCACGAATACCTGCGCGACTGACCTACTCGCGGAACTTCGCCTCCAGTTCGCGCAGCGTCGCCTGCAGGTCGGCGGGGTCGTTGGTCTTGAAGATCCCGGCATAGCCGGTCTCGGCACGGACCGCGGCCACCACCTCCGGATCATGATAGAGCTGAGTTAGTTTCAGGTAGGTGGGGTTGTCCTTGTCAGGTCGTCCCGCCTTTCAGCACGATCAGGCCCGCCGCGGCCAGTCCCGGTAGCGGGCGGACCTGCTGGGCCGGATTGTTGCTGAGCGTGATCTGACCGCCGCGCGGGATGTCGGCGACCGCCCTGTGCTTCTTCGAATACAGGGTGAGCGGGAAGATCTCGGTCGCCCCGATCGGCACCAGGGTGTCGTTGTAGTAGGCCAGGTACCGCACGTGCTGGAACTTGTCGAGGTCGCCCCGTTTCTGCGCCAGCGCGGGATTGGACTGCTTGTAGCTGCCTGTGCTACCAGGACCGGGACCGCCAGAATACGGCGCAGGATTCGCGTCGTCCGCAAATTAGACGGCCGTCCAGGAGTTAGCGAGGGTTTCGCTCGAGCCAACGCAAACCGTTGCCGCGGGCCCTGGCCCCGGCTTGGCTGACCGGGTTCACCCTCAGCGAGCAATTCGGGAGTATCAAGTGAAATTCCGTCGGGTACTGGCGATCCCGGTACTGGTAGCAACCGCGGCCCTCACCCTCACGGCGTGCGGTGCGGACGACGCCGAGTCCGGCACCGTGGTGCGGATCGGCACCACCGACAAGGACCAGGCATGGGACGTCTTCGAGCAGAAGGCCAAGGAGCAGGGCATCACGCTGAAGATCACCAACTTCTCCGACTACAAGCAGCCCAATGCGGCGTTGTCGCAGAAGCAGATCGACGTCAACCTGTTCCAGCACCTGCAGTTCCTCGGTCAGTACAACGTGGCGAGCTCGGACACGCTGACCCCGATCGGCTCGACCTACATCGTCCCGCTCGGCCTGTACTCCAAGAAGCACAAGGCACTGGCCGACATCCCGGCCGGCGGTGAGATCGCGATCCCCAACGACCCGACCAACCAGGCCCGCGCGCTGTTCGTGCTGCAGGCCGCCGGACTGCTGAAGCTGACCGGCACCTCCGCGCAACCGACGCCCGCCGACATCGACAAGGGCGCCTCGAAGGTGCGGGTCACCCCGGTCGACGCCGCGCAGACCGCGCTGTCGCTGGCCTCGGTCGACGGCTCGGTGGTCAACAACACCTTCCTCGAGCGCTCCGGCATCGACCCGCATTCGGCGCTGTACAAGGACGATCCGAAGAACCCGGCCGCCGAGCCGTACATCAACGTCATCGTCACCCGCGCCGAGGACAAGACCAACCCGACCTATCTGAAGCTGGTCGAGATCTGGAAGGACCCGGCCGTTGCGGCCGCGCACGCCCAGGTCACCAAGAACACCGCGGTCGCCGTGACCCGTCCCGGCGCCGAGCTCGAACAGATCCTCGACCGGGTGCAGCAGGGCATCCGCGCGAACAAGTGAGCTCCGACGCCGCCGCTGTCGAATTCCGTTCGGTCACCAAGGTCTTCGGCAGCGGCGACGAGCGGCATGTCGCGCTCGACGACATCGACCTGCGGATCGAGCGGGGCGAGATCTTCGGTGTGATCGGCTATTCCGGGGCGGGCAAGTCCACCCTCGTGCGGCTGATCAACGCGCTGGAGAAGCCGACCTCGGGCACCGTCACGATCTCCGGCACCCCCATCACCGGGGTGCCGGAGTCGGCGGTACGCGCGCTGCGGCGCGATATCGGCATGGTGTTCCAGCAGTTCAACCTGTTCCGGTCCCGCACGGCCGCGGGCAATATCGAGTACCCGCTCAAGGTGGCGGGCTGGAAGCGCGCCGAGCGCAAGGCGCGGGTCGCCGAGCTGCTCGAGTTCGTCGGCCTCACCGACAAGGCGCGCGCCTATCCCGATCAGCTCTCCGGCGGGCAGAAACAGCGCGTCGGGATCGCGCGGGCGCTGGCGACCTCGCCGTCGCTGCTGCTCGCCGACGAGTCCACCTCCGCGCTCGACCCGGAGACCACCGGCGAGGTGCTGCGGCTGCTGAAGAAGATCAACGCCGAACTCGGCGTGACCATCGTGGTGATCACCCACGAGATGGACGTGATCCGCGCGGTCGCCGACCGGGTGGCGGTGCTGGCCGAGGGACGGATCGTCGAACTGGCCGACACCTTCGATGTTTTCGCCGCACCGAAGGCGGCGCCGACGCGGTCGTTCGTGGCGACCGTGCTGCACAACCGGCCCGACGCGGCCGAGCTCGACCGGTTACGGGAGCTGCACGGCGGCCGGCTGGTCACCGTCGACGTCGACGACCACAGCGGTATCGGCGCCGCACTGGCCGCCGCCACCGCCGCGGACGTGCGTTTCGAGATCGTCTACGGCGGCGTGAGCACCCTGCAGGACAAGACGTTCGGCAGCATCACGCTGGCGCTGCACGGCCCCGGCGACGCGCTGGACCGCGTGGTCGCCGACCTGGCGCGAAAGGCGGGCTGATGGAGACCAACTGGGAGAAACTGCGGCCCACCCTGTTCGAGGCGATCGGGACGACCGTCTATCTGGTCGGCGTGACCTTCGTCGTGGCCGGGGTGATCGGGCTGGTCATCGGCACGGCGCTCTACACCACCCGTAAGGGCGGGCTGCTGGCGAACGCGCCGGTCTATCTGGTGCTCAATGTGATCGTCAATGTGGTGCGCCCGATTCCGTTCATCATCCTGCTCGCCGCGCTCGGCCCGGTCACCCTGGAGGTCGTCGGTACCACCATCGGCACCGAGGCCGCGCTGTTCGTGATGATCGTGGCGGCATCGTTCGGTATCGCCCGGATCGTGGAACAGAATCTGGTGACGGTCGATCCCGGCGTGATCGAGGCGGCGCGCGCGGTCGGTGCGGGACCGCTGCGGATCATTCTGACGCTGCTGATCCCGGAGGCGCTCGGCCCGCTGATCCTCGGCTACACCTTCGTGGTGATCTCGATCGTCGACATCTCCGCGATGGCGGGCACGGTCGGTGGTGGCGGGCTCGGTGATTTCGCGCTGGTCTACGGGTATCAGCAGTTCGATTGGGAAGTCACGATCGTGGCGACGCTGATCATCATCGCCGGGGTGCAGGGTGTGCAGTTCTTCGGGAACTGGCTGGCCCGGAAAGTGCTGCGCCGCTGAACAACTCGATCACCGAAGACGAGACAGGGGCACGGTCCGAATGGCCGTGCCCCTGTCTTCGTTCGTCAGACGTTCGCCGTGCAGGCGGACAGGATGACGCTCGCCGCACGCGGCGAGGCCGAACCCGGATCCGGGAACGGCGGTGCGCTGATTCCCAGCACGTCCACCGCCGACCGTTCGGCCGCGGCCAGGGTGTGATCCCAGGCCCAGCCGAAGCGGTAGTCGGCGCCCTGCGCGACGGCACCGCAGGCATTGCGGAACTCGACGACGATCTGGCAGTCCCACACACCGCACTCGGCCAGCGCGGCCTGGCTCGCGGCTGCCCAGCTGCCGTAGTTGACCGCCGAAGCGACCACGGCTTCCTTCGACGACAGCGCCAGCGCGCCATAGAGATCACCGGCGGCGGCCTGGAAGCCACCGTCACGCGAGACAGCGGTGTAACCCGGCGCCTCGGCGATCGCCACGCCGCTCTCGGCCGCGGCGGCCGAACCGGCGTTCACGACAGTGAACGCGGCCACCGCGGACACGGCAGCCACACCCAGGGCATATTTGCCCACAACAGACATCAGTGAATCTCCCCATCGAAATACCGGCTTCGCGGTCGAAGCCGAACCAATCATGAACCGCCACACGCGCCATCGAGAAATAGCTTTCCCGAATTGATTTCGCCTGTGGCGACGCCCGAATCCTCCCGGTCCGTCCGTCCGCCACAGACTAACAACTCCCACCGACACAGTCGGGCCAGCGATCCCGCCTACCGCACCATGCTCCGGGCTCGCATCAGCGCGAAGCCGAGCAGGTTGAGGCCCCGCCACTGCGCGGGGTCGGCGGCGCGCGGATCGCCGGCGGCCAGCCCGATCCCCCAGACGCGATCCACCGGACTGGCCTCGACGAGCACACGGGCGCCGGTGCCGAGCAGGAAGTCCCGCAGCGCGTCGTCCTGGCCGAACTTGGCCACATTGCCCGCGACCACGATCTCGAATCGAGCTTGCTCCCATCGGGTTTCGTCGAAGTCGCGGATCTGCCTGCCGAGCTTCTTCGCCTGGCTGGGATGCTTCACCTCGAGGACGCGGGCCGCGATGCGTTCGTCGTCGAACAGGAGCGCTTTGCGCCACATCATGTAGTGCTCGGCGCTCGTGAACTCGGTACCGTCGACGACGAATACCGCGGGCCACCACTGGCTCAGGCAGCTCGTGCCGATGGTCCCGTCACGCCGCGGGGTGTGGCCCCAGAACGGCAGGTACTTCGGCGATGCGCCCTGCTCGATCGACTGACGCAATTGTTCGACAGTGTCGACGGTCATAATCCCTCCCCGTTTTGGTCTTATGAACCATATACCGGCGGGCGGCCTGTCCGCCAACGGTATTCGCGGGGCAAGAGCTAGGCCAGGCGGGCTTCCGGGGAGGTGGGGCCGGTGTGGAAGCTGCGGGCGATCATGGCGGAGCGGAGTTGCCAGAGGCCGGAGCCCTGGGCGGGGTCGAGGCCGGTGAGCTGGGCGATGCGGCGCAGGCGGTAGTCGACGGTGTTGGTGTGGATGTGCAGGAGGCGGGCGGTGCGGCGGCGGTTCATGTTGTTGGCGATGTGCACGCGCAGGGTTTCGAACAGTTCGGGGTGGTTGTCCAGCGGGGCCAGCAGTTCACCGAGGCGGGCGCGGCCGGGGCCGGGGCGGGTGAGCTGGTATTCCAGGGCCAGGTCGCCGAAGCGGTAGAGACCGGGCGCGCAGTCGAGGCGCTCGACCATGTCGAGCAGTTCGTGCGCGCGCTCGGCCGCGGACGGGATCTCCTCGGTGGTCGCGGGCACCAGCGCGCCCGTCACGTCCACACGGGCCGCCCGCGAGAGGGCGGCCAGCAGGGCGTCGAGGGCATCGGAGTCCATCAGCTCGGCCGGGATCAGCAGGGTGCCACCGTCCACCGACAGCAGCGACAGCACCTGGTCGCCGCCGTGGTGGGCCAGCGCCGCCTGCACCCGGCGCAGGGTGCGCCGCGCCACCACGGCGGCGTTCACCCGCGGATCGTCGTGCGCGGGATGGCGCCGGATCGACAGTGCCAGTACCGAATACGCGTCGGCGACGGCGATCCCACATTCGCGCGCCATCGTGACGGTCGGCTGACCGGCCAGCAGCGCCGAGGTGAGGGTGTGCACGGCCGTGTGATGCTCGCCCGCGATATCGCGATGCTCCCGGATGTAGGCGAGGGTCACCGTCGTACACAGCTGATCCGACATCGTGACGGCCCTGCGGAATCCGTCGATCAGGCTCGCCCGGTCGCCGTCACCGACGCCGTCGAACACGGTGTCGAGAGCGAGCCGGAAACCCTCGTGGAAGGCGTGCAGGATGGTGTCGATCGGCACGCCCTCGCGCGCCCAGCCCGCCGCGGCGACGGAGAGCCGGTTCAGCCGCTCCGTCTCGTCGCGGCCGTCGAGCATCCCGCCGACGATCTCCAGGCACAACCGGGTGACGGTGGTGACATCCCCCGAGATCGCGTCACCGGGTAGCGTCCGGCAGGTCGCCACGGTGTCGACGAAGTGGCCGACGAGCGTGCCCGTCAAGGTCCGGACTTCGCGCAGCGGCTGCCACATCGGGGCACCGTCCACGGGGACCGTCATCATCATCGTCGACTCCTTCCACACCGAGCCGGCGGCGCCGGTGGTGGTTCAGCTTCCGCGTCGCGGGCCTCTGTGATGGCCGACACCGCGGTTTCTTCGTGATCATGACTCTAGGATGAGTAACCGCTCACCTTCTACTCCTCTTTCAGCCGAGGTCATCGAATGCCATCGCACGCCGATAAGCAGCGCAAACGCCCCAAACAGGATCGCGCGAAGGAAACCCGAACCCGCATTCTGACGGTGTCCGCTCAGCTTTTCGGCAGCCGCGGAATCGGCAACACCTCGACCAACCGGATCGCCGCCGAAGCGGGCATGAGCATCGGCACCCTCTACCGGTATTTCACCGACCGCGACGAGATCGTCAAGGAGCTCACCCGCGGCCTGTTCCTGCAGGTCGAAGACCGCTACAGCAGGCTGCTCACCGTCGCCGCCGACAAGACCCCGCGCGATGCCGTCGCCGACGTGATCCGCACCGCGGTCGAGATCCTCGTCGCCAACGGTCCCCTGGTCCGCGCCCTCGTCGCCGACCTGCACTTCTACGGCAGCGGCATCCCGGAATTCGAACCGCGGCTGCGGATGATCATCAAACTCCTCCTGATCCACCTGCTCGGCCCCACCAAGAACATCGACGTCGACATCGTGGCCCTCGTCGTGCTCAACGCCGGTTTCGCCACCGCGCTGCGGTCGGTCGAGATGGAAGACGAGGGTCTGGACCGCGACGTCGTCATCGACAGCACCGCCGACATGATCGGCGTCTGGATCGCCTCGCTCACCGACAACGAACCGGTCTAGAACACACGAAAGGCCCGGATCCGCCCCCGCGTGGATCCGGGCCCGAACGGCTATCAGCGTGCGTTGGCCGTGCAGGTCACGTCGACCAGGTCGGCGCCGCTGAACTGCGACGAACCGAAGTTGGCCAGCTGAGCGGTCGGGGTGATCTCCGACAGCAGGGTGTACGCCTCGCGCTCGGCCTCGGCGCGGGTGGCGGCGACGGAGACGGCGAAGCCCTCATCGCTCTCGACCAACGCGGCGCAGCCGTTGCCCCACCAGGTCACGATTCGGCAGTCGTCGGCTCCGCAATTCGCGATCGCCTCGGCTTCGGCATCTTCGCGGCTGGGGGCGTTGACCCCGACGCCGAAGACCCACTCCCGATCACTCACCGCGTAGGCCGCGTACAGGTTGTCGGCCTTCGCCGCACCGGCACCGAACACCGATCCGGCCGCAAGGCCAAGCGCCGCAACGGCGAAACCGGCCTTACCCATGAAACTCATTCGAACGATCTCCTCTGGAAATTGCCCCGAAAGCCGGAGCATCAAGATCATGGCCGAACACCGCTTCCTGGACAATCGAATAGAGCAGAATCACAATTCCCGCCGATCGCTCCGGAAAGCCGAAAAAGCCCGGACCCCCACCGGGATCCGGGCCTTCCACGGAGCGTTCTAGACCGTGAAGCCGAGGGCACGCAGTTGTTCGCGGCCGTCGTCGGTGATCTTGTCCGGGCCCCACGGGGGCATCCAGACCCAGTTGATCTTCAGGTCTTCGACCAGGCCGCTGCGGACCAGCGCGTTGCGGGACTGGTCTTCGATGACGTCGGTCAGCGGACAGGCCGCCGAGGTGAGCGTCATGTCGAGGGTGCAGATGTTCCCGTCGTCGACGGACATGCCGTAGACCAGGCCGAGGTCGACGACATTGATGCCGAGCTCGGGGTCGACCACGTCGCGCATGGCTTCCTCGAGATCCTCCAGGTGCTGGATCTGCTCGGGTGTCAGCTCCACCTCGGGAGCCGCGGCTTCGGTGGCTTCGACGGCCGGTGTCTCACTCATCACGCTTCCCCATTTCCCATGGCAGGCTTGGCATCTTCGGCCGAGGCGATCCGCACGACGGCGTCCTTGAACGCCATCCACCCCAGCAGTGCGCACTTCACGCGCGCCGGGTACTTGGCGACGCCCGCGAGCGCGATGCCGTCCCCGATCATGTCCTCGTCGCCCTCGACGGTGCCGCGGCTCGAGATCATCTCACTGTAGGAGTCGACCACTTTCAGTGCCTGCTGCACCGGCAGCCCGATCACCTGATCGGTGAGGATCGAGGTGGCGGCCTGGCTGATCGAGCAGCCCTGACCATCGTAGGAGACGTCGGCGATCTCGCCGGCGCCGTCGATGTTCACCCGCAGGGTCACCTCGTCACCACAGGTCGGGTTCACGTGGTGCACTTCGGCACCGAACGGCTCCCGCAAACCGCGGTGGTGGGGATGTTTGTAATGGTCCAGGATCACTTCCTGGTACATCTGCTCCATGCGCATGATTTATGCAACTCCACGGTGTCTAATCATCGGCCCTCGCTGCGCTCACGCCGAAGAAGCTCTGAGCCTTCCGCACGGCCTGCACCAGCGCGTCCACCTCGTCGAGGGTGTTGTACACGGCGAACGACGCGCGCGCCGTCGCCGCGACACCGAACTTGCGGTGCAGCGGCCAGGCGCAGTGGTGCCCGACCCGGATGGCGACACCCTGGTCGTCGAGGATCTGGCCCACGTCGTGGGCGTGGATGCCGTCGACCACGAACGCCACCGCGCCACCGCGGTCCACTTTCTCCGTCGGACCGACGATCCGCACGCCCTCGATCCCGCGCAGCCCGTCGAGCGCGGCGCCGGTGAGCGCGTGCTCGTGCGCGGCGATCGCGTCCATGCCGAGGTCTTCGAGGTAACGCACCGCGGCGGCCAGCCCGACGACCTGCGAGGTCATCGGCGTGCCCGCCTCGAAGCGCTGCGGCGGCGGCGCGTAGGTGGTCTTCTCCATGGTGACGGTCTCGATCATCGACCCGCCGGTGATGAACGGCGGGGTCTCCTCGAGCAGCGCACGACGGCCCCACAGTCCGCCCACGCCCATCGGGCCGAGCATCTTGTGGCCGGAGAACGCGGCGAAGTCGACGCCGAGCTCACGGAAGTTCACCGCCATGTGCGGCACCGACTGGCAGGCGTCGAGCACGACCAGCGCGCCGACTTCCCTTGCCCGGCGGACCAATTCGGCCACGGGGGCGACCGCACCGGTCACGTTCGACTGGTGGGTGAACGCGAGAACCTTTGTCGCGGGCGACAGTTCGAGCGAATCCAGGTCGATGCGGCCGTCGTCGGTGATGCCGTACCACTTGAGCGTGGCACCGGTGCGGCGCGCGAGTTCCTGCCACGGAACGAGATTCGCGTGGTGCTCGAGCTCGGTGATCACGATCTCGTCGCCCGGGCCGACCTTGTAGGGGAACCGGTCGTCGCCGAACGCGTTGGCCACCAGGTTCAGCGACTCGGTCGCGTTCTTGGTGAACACGATCTCCCCGGCCTCGGCGCCGACGAAGCGCGCGATGGCGACACGCGCGTCCTCGTAGGAGTCGGTCGCCTCCTCCGCCAGCTGGTGCGCACCGCGGTGCACCGCCGAGTTGCGGGTGAGCAGGAAGTCGCGCTCGGCGTCCAGCACCTGCAGCGGACGCTGCGCGGTCGCACCGGAATCCAGGTACACCAACGGTTTCCCGTCCCGGACCGTGCGGTTCAGGATCGGGAAGTCGGCCCGGATCCGGGCGACGTCGAGGGCGGGCACCGTCGCGGTCATCTCAGGCTCCAGCGGTCGCGGACGTGAAGCGCACGTAGCCGTTCGCGTCGAGTTCCTCGGCCAGCTCGGAGCCGCCCTCGGCGACGATCTTGCCGTTGACGAACACGTGCACGAAGTCGGGCTGGATGTAGCGCAGGATGCGGGTGTAGTGCGTGATCAGCAGCACGCCGCCGTTCTCGCGCTCCTTGTAGCGGTTGACGCCCTCGGAGACGATGCGCAGCGCGTCGACGTCGAGGCCGGAGTCGGTCTCGTCGAGGATCGCGATCTTCGGCTTGAGCAGACCCAGCTGCAGGACCTCGTGGCGCTTCTTCTCGCCACCGGAGAAGCCCTCGTTCACGCTGCGGTCGGCGAAGGCCGCGTCGATGTCGAGTTCCTTCATCGACTCCTTCACCTCCTTGACCCAGGTGCGCAGCTTGGGCGCCTCGCCGCGCACGGCGGTGGCGGCGGTCCGCAGGAAGTTCGACATCGAGACGCCGGGGACCTCGACCGGGTACTGCATGGCCAGGAACAGGCCGGCGCGGGCGCGCTCGTCGACCGACATCTCCAGCACGTCCTCACCGTCGAGGGTGATGGTGCCCTGGGTGACGGTGTACTTCGGGTGGCCCGCGATCACGTAGGACAGCGTCGACTTGCCCGAGCCGTTGGGGCCCATGATGGCGTGCGTCTCGCCGGAGCGCACGGTCAGGTTCACACCGTTGAGGATCTTCTTGGACTCACCCTCGGGGGTGGTGATCTCGGCGTGCAGGTCCTTGATTTCCAAGGTGGTCATCGAATTCGAATTCCTTCGTGGGGAGTAAGTGTGGTGTCAGATACCGACAGTGGCGAGCTCGGCCTCGATGGCCGCCTCCAGCCGCTCCCGGACCTCGGGGACCGTGATCTTCTGGATGATCTCGTGGAAGAAGCCACGCACAACCAGGCGGCGGGCGACCTCTTCCGGAATGCCGCGAGCACGCAGGTAGAACAGCTGCTCGTCGTCGAAACGGCCGGTAGCGCTGGCGTGTCCGGCGCCGGCGATCTCGCCGGTCTCGATCTCCAGGTTCGGCACCGAGTCGGCGCGCGCGCCGTCGGTGAGCACCAGGTTGCGGTTGGCCTCGTAGGTGTCGGTGCCCTCGGCTGCCGCGCGGATCAGCACGTCGCCGACCCACACGGTGCGGGCGTCGCCCTTGGGCGAGGACGGATCACCCTGCAGCGCACCCTTGTACAGCACGTTGGACTTGCAGTTGGGCTCCGAGTGATCGACCAGCAGACGCTGCTCGAAGTGCTGGCCCGCGTCGGCGAAGTACAGGCCGAACAGCTCGGCCTCGCCGCCGGGACCGGCGTAGCGCACGGTGCCGGTGAGGCGGACCAGGTCGCCGCCGAGGGTGGCGGCGAAGTGACGCGCGGTGGCGTCGCGGCCCAGCTTCAGGTGGTGCGCGGTGGCGTGCACGGCGTCCTCGGCCCATTCCTGGACGGCGACGACGGTCAGCTTGGCGCTGTCACCCAGCACGAATTCGACGTTCTCGGCGTAGGTTCCGCTGCCGCGCTGGTCCAGGACCACGGTGGCGACGGCGAAGTTGCCGAGGCGGATCTGCAGGTGGCCGTAGGCGGTCTTGCCCTCGCCCGGACCGGTGACGGTCACGGTGACCGGTTCGGCCAGTTCGGTTTCCGCGCCGACCGACACGATGGTCGCCGACTCGAAGCCCGAGTAGGCCTGGGCGGCAACACGATCGGCGGGGGTACCGGCCTGGCCGAGGCGCGCGTCGGCGCGGTCGACGGTTTCGACGGTGACACCATCGACCGGGGTCACCTCGACGGTCGCCTGGCCGTCGCGCACCGCGGTGCCGTCGTGCAGGCCACGCAGCCGGCGCAGCGGAGTGAACCGCCACGCCTCGTCACGGCCCGACGGGACCTCGAACTGGTCGACATCGAACGAAGTGAAGACCTCGCCCTTGTTGACGGCGGCGCCCGCGCCCGGGTTCTGGGTCGGCGTCTCGAGCGACGACATCAGCCAACGGCCCCTTCCATCTGCAGCTCGATGAGCCGGTTCAGTTCCAACGCGTATTCCATCGGCAGTTCCTTGGCGATGGGCTCGACGAAGCCGCGCACCACCATCGCCATCGCCTCGTCCTCGGTCAGACCGCGGCTCATCAGGTAGAACAGCTGATCCTCGGAGACCTTCGAGACGGTCGCCTCGTGACCCATGGTCACGTCGTCCTCGCGGATGTCGACGTAGGGGTAGGTGTCGGAGCGGCTGATCGTGTCGACCAGCAGCGCGTCACACTTCACGGTCGACTTGGAGCCGTGGGCGCCCTTGTTGATCTGGACCAGGCCGCGGTACGACGCGCGACCGCCGCCACGCGCCACCGACTTCGACACGATGGTCGAGGAGGTGTGCGGGGCCAGGTGCAGCATCTTGGCACCGGTGTCCTGGTGCTGGCCGACGCCGGCGAACGCGACCGAGAGCACCTCGCCGTGGGCGTGCTCACCGGTCATCCAGACCGCCGGGTACTTCATGGTGACCTTGGAGCCGATGTTGCCGTCGACCCACTCCATGGTGGCGCCCGCCTCGGCCTTGGCCCGCTTGGTGACCAGGTTGTAGACGTTGTTGGACCAGTTCTGGATGGTCGTGTAGCGGCAGCGGCCGCCCTTCTTCACGATGATCTCGACGACCGCGGAGTGCAGCGAGTCGGACTTGTAGATCGGGGCTGTACAACCCTCGACGTAGTGGACGTAGGCGTCCTCGTCGACGATGATCAGCGTCCGCTCGAACTGGCCCATGTTCTCGGTGTTGATCCGGAAGTAGGCCTGCAGCGGGATGTCGACGTGCACGCCCGGCGGCACGTAGATGAACGAGCCGCCCGACCAGACGGCGGTGTTGAGCGCGGAGAACTTGTTGTCACCGGCGGGGATCACCGAGCCGAAGTACTGCTGGAAGATCTCCGGGTGCTCCTTGAGCGCCGTGTCGGTGTCGAGGAAGATGACGCCCTGCTTCTCCAGGTCCTCGCGGATGGAGTGGTAGACGACCTCGGACTCGTACTGCGCGGCGACACCGGAGACGAGGCGCTGCTTCTCCGCCTCGGGGATGCCCAGCTTGTCGTAGGTGTTCTTGATGTCCTCGGGCAGGTCTTCCCAGCTCTCGGCCTGCTTCTCGGACGAGCGCACGAAGTACTTGATGTTGTCGAAGTCGATGCCGTCGAGGTTGGAACCCCAGTTCGGCATGGGCTTGCGATCGAAGATGCGCAGGGCCTTGAGGCGGATGTCGAGCATCCACTCCGGCTCGCTCTTCTTGGCCGAGATGTCGCGAACGACAGCCTCCGACAGGCCGCGTTGCGCACTGGCACCGGCCACATCCGAATCGGCCCAGCCGTAACCGTAGTTGCCCAGCGAGGCGATGGTCTCGTCCTGGGTCAGCGGTTGCACCTGGTCGGTGGTCGTCGTCATTCGGCACTCCTTCCGGAGTCGTTCGTTCGTCCCGCCGCGGGCTGTGCGGCGGTGATCAGCGGTACGTGGGTGGTGCAGGCGCAATCGCCGTTGGCGATGGTCGCAAGTCGCTGTACGTGGGTGCCGAGCAGGTCACGGAAAGCGTCCAGTTCGGCGTCGCACAGCTGCGGGAACTCCTCGGCCACGTGGGCCACGGGGCAGTGATGCTGGCAGATCTGCACACCGGTGCCGACCTGGCGGGTGGTGGCGGCGAAACCGGCGTCGGTGAACGCTTCCGCGATCTCCTCGACCTTCGCCTCGATCTGGGGGGCGGTGTGCTCGGCGACCGGCTCGATGCCGTCGACGATGACGCCGACCCGCTTGCGGGCGAATTCGGTGATCGCCGCGTCGCCGCCGATCTCGCCGAGCTGACGAATCGCCGCCCCGGCCAGATCGTCGTAGGCGTGGCCGAGATTGCCACGCCCCGCCGCCGTGAGCTGGTACTGCTTGGCCGGCCGGCCGCGGCCCTTCTGCTGCCACGGCGCCGATCGGCTCGCCCTGGCCTGACCCGCGTCGATGAGCGCGTCGAGGTGCCTGCGCACGCCCGCGGGCGCGAGCCCGAGTGCGGTGCCGATGGCGGTCGCGGTGATCGGGCCGTCTTCGAGCAGGAGCTGGACGATGGCCGCCCTGGTCTGACCCTCGTGCACGGTCGCGACGGGCACGGCCGACGTCCGGGCGCCGGTCGTCTTACGACCGGTCCCATCCACGTCTGTCCGCAAACCCACGGTTTTCACAACACCAGTGTGGCGGAATTACTTCCCTAAATCTAATAAGGGTCACCTTGCCAAGGGTGCCCTGACCTGGGAACTCGCCACTTCCCGTGTCACCGCCCCGGGTAAAAGCCCAGGTACCGCTTCCGGCGCCGGATCAATTCCGCGCGCGGGGGTGACTCATCGCACAGCGCGCGGATCCGTCACCGGGGTAGCGGTTCGGTCGCCGGGCCCTCGAGCACGGTGCCGTCGGGGGCGAAACGCGAGCCGTGCAGCGGGCAGTCCCAGGTGCGTTCGGCGTCGTTCCACTGCACTATGCCGTGCAGGTGCGGGCATACCGCCGACACCTCGGTGGTCACGCCGTCGACGGTGCAGACGGCGGTGGGGCGCAACCCGTGGCGTTCGGTCCGGCCGCAGCCTTCGGGCGGCACCGAGTGCCCGCCCGCGCCGACCAGCCGCAACCACCCGGTCGACAGGTATCGGGCCACCGCCACGTTGGACTTGGCGCCTGCCAGGACCGAGATCACCTCGTTGAGACGCCAGGTGGACAGGGTGCCCGCCCACGGCGGCGGCGTGCCGGTCAGCCGCCCGGCCAGCGCGAGGGCGGCGGCGGCACCGTTGGTCAGTCCCCATTTCGCGAAGCCGGTGGCGACCAGGACATTGTCGCGCCCCGGGAGCAGCGGTCCGACATAGGGCAGTTCGCCGACGGGGTGATAGTCCTGGGCCGACCAGCGATTCAGCAGTTCGGCACCGGGGAACCAGCGCCCGGTCCAGTCGAGCAACTGCTGGGCGTGGACGGTGGCCGAGTCTTCCCGGCCGACGTCGTGACCGCTGCCGCCGGTGAGCAGTACGTCACCGTCCTCGGACGGGAACACGCGCAGCGACCGGATGGGCCGCCCGGCACTGATGTACATCTCCTGCGGCACCGGTCCCGGTACCCGCCACGCCGACAGATAGGAGCGCTGCGCGGTGAGGCGGGCGAAGAAGCCGCCGCGGTCGAAGATCGGGGTGCCGGTGGCCACCACGACATTCGCGGCCGACACCTCACCGTGTTCGGTGCCGATCACGACCTCGCCGTCGCGATGGTGCAGGCTCTGGGCGCGGGTGGATTCGAAGATCGGCGCGCCGTGCGATTCCACGTCGGCGGCGAGGGCGGCCAGCATCGCCATCGGGTCGATCTGGGCTTGCTCCCGCAGCCGGACCGCGCCGTACACGGGGAACGGGACGTCGAGGTCGTCGACCAGCTCGGTGGGTAGTCCCACGGTGCGGGTGGCCTCGAATTCCGCTCGCACAGCGGCGGTTTCGGACTCGTTCTGGGCGTAGGTGAGCGCGGGGACCCGCTGGGCGTCGATATCGTGGCCCGCGCAGAAGTTCAGCAGCCAGTCCAATCCCTCGATATTGCCCGCGATATAGCGCGACAGTGTCGCGATGCCGTGCCTGCCCGCGATGGCCTGGGCCCGGGTTCCTTGCAGCAGCGAGATCTTCGCCGTGGAGGCGGCGGTCGTGCCCGCGCCGACCCGCCTGGCCTCGAGCACCGCGACCTCGCGGCCCTGCTCGGCCAGCAGCAGCGCGGTCGCCAGCCCGACCAGCCCGGCGCCGATGACGACGGTGTCGAAGCGGGAACCGGCGGTGAGCCGCAAACGGGCGGGGACCTCGGCGTTGTTCAACCACAATGACGTCATGTCCCGGTCATAGCCCCGTCGCGTCAACCGAAACTCCCCGCCCGTGACAGACCGCCCGCCGCGGCGGCGCATGGCACGATGGCGGTGTGTCCACCCCGCCCACACCCACCTGTGTCCGCCACCCCGATCGACCCACCGGACTCGCGTGCACGCGGTGTGGCAGGCCCGCCTGTCCGGAATGCCTGCGGCCCGCCTCGGTCGGACAGCACTGCGTGGACTGCGTGCGGCAGGGGCAGCGGGACGTGCGGCAGGTGCGCACCGCCGGCGGCGGGCGGGCCGGTGGCGGTGCGGTTCCGTATGTCACCTACGGGTTGATCGCGGTCAATGTGCTGGTCTACGTCATCACGGCCGCCCAGGCGGGCAGCGCGATGGACAACTATCGCGGGTCGGCGCTGTTCCGGGAGTTCGTGCTGGTTCCGCTGCTGGTCGCCGACGGCGAGTGGTGGCGATTGATCGGCTCGGGATTCCTGCATTACGGGGCGATCCACCTGCTGGTCAACATGTTCGCGCTCTATGTCGTCGGACGCGATCTCGAGCAGGTGCTGGGCCGGGCGCGGTTCGCCTGTGTCTACCTGGTCTCGCTGCTCGGCGGTTCCGCCGCGGTGATGGCCCTGTCGGACACGATCGTCGCGACCGCGGGCGCCTCCGGTGCGGTGTACGGCCTGTTCGGCGCGGTCACCGTGACGCTGATCCGGTTGCGGCAGAGCCCGACGCCGATGCTGGTCGTCATCGGTATCAACGTGCTGATCAGCTTCTCGCTGCCCGGCATCTCGCTGTGGGGCCACCTCGGCGGGCTGGCCGCGGGCACGCTCGCCGCGCTCGGCATCCTCTTCGTCCCCGGCTGGCTGTTGGCGCGCGGCCCGGAAGCGGCGCGGACACCGGAAGCGGCGCGGCGCATCGGCTGGGTCGCACTCGCCGCGGTCGCGGTGGCGTGCCTTGCGGTCATCGTCGCGGCCACCCTCGTGGTGCGCGGCGACCGGCCGATGGTGCCCGTCGAGGTCTCTGCCCCCGTTCTGGAGACGCCGCAGCCGCGGTAGCCGATCCGCGCTGGTCGACGACGTGCCGCCGACCGGAGCAGCGCCACGCGCGGCGGACCACACTAGGCTCCGTGTTCGTGGCGGTACTGGAGGGCGCGGCGCGCAAGACACTGGCGTTCGGGAGGCGGGCTCTCGGGCTCGACGTGCCGACGCCCGATCACACCGTCGCGGTGCTGCACCGCGACGAGAGCGAGGTCCCCGGGCTCGACAAGAACGAGCGCGCGCAACTGGACCGGATCCGGTTGATGGGCGCGACCGGCGCGGTGCTGATGGCGATCGCGGCGCTGGGTATCGGCGCGCAGCCGGTGCACCAGAACCCGGTCTCCGGCATGCGGGTGCTCGGCATCTTCGCGCGGGCGCACACCGGGTCGCTGGCGATGTGCATGTTCGGCACCGTGCTGGTGATCGGCGCGTGGCTGCTGCTCGGCCGGTTCGCGGTCGGCGGGCTGGCGG
Source organism: Nocardia sp. NPDC055053 (assembly GCF_053608285.1). Classification (NCBI taxonomy): domain Bacteria; kingdom Bacillati; phylum Actinomycetota; class Actinomycetes; order Mycobacteriales; family Nocardiaceae; genus Nocardia; species Nocardia sp. NPDC055053. The sequence continues at coordinate 215,660 of NZ_JBSGVD010000003.1, forward strand.
GTTCGCCGCTGCACCGGTTGAGCCGCTCGCAGCTGGACCGGACCCTGCTGCTGTGGATCATCCCGCTCAGCGTGGCGCCGCCGATGTTCAGCAACGACGTCTATTCCTATCTGGCGCAGAGCGAGATCGCCGCGCGCGGCATCGACCCCTACCTGGAGGGTCCGGTCGCCGGGCTCGGCATCGACAATGTCCTCACCAACAATGTGCCGACGATCTGGCGCGATACGCCCGCGCCGTACGGTCCGCTGTTCCTGTGGATCGGCCGTGGCATCGCGGAACTGACCGGCGACAACATCATCGCCGGGGTGTGGGTGCACCGGCTGCTGGCGCTGGCCGGTGTCGCCCTGATCGTGTGGGCGCTGCCCCGGCTGTCCGTGCGCTGCGGCGTCGCGCCGGTGAGTGCGCTGTGGTTGGGTGCGGCCAACCCGCTGGTGCTGTTCCATCTGGTCGGCGGCGTGCACAACGACGCGCTCATGCTCGGACTGATGCTGGCGGGCGTGGAGCTGATGCTGCGCGCGATCTACGGCAACGGCGGCAAGCCCGATCGGTTGATCGGTACGAATCTGGCGCCGTTCGACGCTCGTGCGTGGGCCCTGCTGATCGGCGGCGCGGTGGTGATCACGCTGTCGTCGTCGGTGAAGTTCACCTCGATCATCGCGCTCGGCTTCGTCGGTATGGCGCTGGCCCGCCGCTGGGGCGGCACCCTCCAGGCTGTCGTCAAGGCAGCCCTGTTGCTCGGTTTGATCGCGGGAGCGACAACACTGCTGGTGAGCTGGATGAGCGGACTGGGGTTCGGCTGGATCTTCACCCTCAGTGTCGCCAACGCCGTACGCAGCTGGATGTCGCTGCCGACGGTCATCGGCATCATCACCGGCTTCGGCGGCGTGCTCCTCGGGCTCGGCGATCACACGACGGCGCTGCTGTCGATTACCCGGCCCATCGCGGCGGCCGTCGCGGCCTACGTGACGGTGCGCATGCTGGTCGCCACGGGCACCGGCAGGCTCCATCCGGTCGGCGCGCTCGGCGTCTCGCTCGGCGCGATCGTGCTGCTGCTCCCAGTGGTCCAGCCCTGGTACCTGCTGTGGGCGATCGTGCCGCTGGCCGCCTGGGCCACCCAACCGGTGTTCCGCGTGCCCGCGGTCGCGTTCTCGGCGGTCGTCTCGATGCTGGTGATGCCGCGCGGTGCGGAATTCCAGGTCTTCCAGATCATCGGCGCCGCACTGGCCGCCGCGGTCTGCTTCGCGTTGTTCTTCGCGCTCACCCGGCACTCCCTCCCGTGGCGGGCTCAGCCGGGGGTGTCGGCTCCGTCACAGGAGGGCACGGCTTACCGTGTGAGATCGTGACAAGTCGCTCCGGACCCGCTGTTAGCGTCGACGGCGTGGTCAAGCGCTACGGCGAGACCACCGCGGTCGACGGCCTGCGGTTCGATGTCGAACAGGCCCAGGTGTTCGCGTTGCTCGGCCCCAACGGCGCGGGCAAGACCACCACCGTCGAGATGTGCGAGGGCTTCGTCCGCCCCGACGCGGGCACGGTGCGCGTCCTGGGGCTCGACCCGATCGCCGACTCCGAACAGCTGCGCCCGCGCATCGGCGTGATGCTGCAGGGCGGCGGCGCCTACCCCGGCGCCCGGGCGGGCGAGATGCTCGACCTGGTCGCCGCGTACTCGGCCGATCCGATCGATCCCGACTGGCTGCTGGCGACCCTCGGTCTGCAGGACAACCGCCGCACGCCCTATCGCCGCCTGTCCGGTGGTCAGCAGCAGCGGCTCGCGCTGGCCTGCGCGCTGGTCGGCAGGCCGGAGATCGTGTTCCTCGACGAACCCACGGCGGGCCTGGACGCCCAGGCGCGGCTGATCGTGTGGGAACTGATCGACGCCCTGCGCCGGGACGGGGTGAGCGTCGTGCTCACCACGCACATGATGGACGAGGCCGAACAGCTCGCCGACCAGCTGGTGATCATCGATCACGGCGAGATCGTCGCCCAGGGCACGCCCGCCGAGGTCACCGCGCACGGCGCCGCCGGTCAGCTGCGATTCTGCGCCCCACCCAAACTCGATATCGCGTTGCTGAAATCGGCACTGCCGGAAGGCTTCTCGCCGCGTGAGACGTCACCGGGCACCTATCTCGTCGAAGGCGAGATCACCCCGCAGGTGCTGGCGACCGTCACCGCCTGGTGCGCCAGGATGGACGTGCTGGCCACCGACATCCGCATCGACGCGCGCCGCCTCGAAGACGTCTTCCTCGAACTGACCGGACGGGACCTGCGCGGATGACCGAGACCACCAGCCGGTTCCTGCCCGGCACGTTCACCCCCGGCCCGCGACCGGCCTCGCGCGCGACGATGCTCACCGCGCAGACCGGGCTCGAGCTGAAGCTGTTGCTGCGCAACGGCGAACAGTTGCTGCTCACCATGTTCATCCCGATCACCCTGCTGATCGGGCTCACCCTGCTGCCGTTCGGCGAGCTCGGCGAGCACCGGGTCGAGAAAGTGGTGCCGATGGTCATGATGACCGCGGTGATGTCGACCGCGTTCACCGGCCAGGCCATCGCCGTCGGCTTCGACCGGCGCTACGGCGCGCTCAAGCGCCTCGGCGCGACGCCGCTGCCGCGCTGGGGCGTGATCGCGGGCAAGTGCGCGGCGGTGCTGATCGTCGTGGTGCTGCAGGCGATCCTGCTCGGCGCGATCGGTGCGGCCCTGGGCTGGCGGCCCGGACTCGGCGGACTCGCGCTCGGCGCGCTGGTGATCGCGCTCGGCACCGCGACCTTCGCGGCCATGGGCCTGCTGCTGGGCGGGACGCTCAAGGCCGAGGTCGTGCTGGCACTGGCCAATATCCTGTGGTTCATCATGCTCGGCGTCGCCAGCCTGGTGCTCGTCGGCGATTCGCTGCCCACCGCGGTCACCGTGCTCGTCCGCCTGGTTCCGTCCGGGGCGCTGGCGTTCGCGCTGGAAGCGGCGCTGTCCGGGGCGGTCGACTGGTTCGGGGTCGCGGTGCTCGCGGTGTGGGGCGTGGTGTGCGGGTGGCTCGCGACCCGGCTGTTCCGGTTCAGCTGAGTGACCAACGACGCACTGTAGTAGCCCTGGTATCGGCCGGGAATTCGCGGCCAGTACCATCGTGACGTGCTGTATCGCGCCTTCCTGGGACTCGTCGACCGGCTGCCGCTCCCCTCGCTGCGGGTGCAGCGGCTCATCGCGTTCGCGGTGATCCTCAGCCAGGCCGGCATTTCCGTGACCGGCGCCGTCGTGCGCGTCACCGCGTCGGGCCTCGGTTGCCCGACCTGGCCGCAGTGCTTCCCCGGCAGCTTCACCCCGGTGGGGGTGTCGGAGGTGCCGGTCATCCATCAGACCGTCGAGTTCGGCAACCGGCTGCTCACCTTCGCGGTGACACTGTGCGCCGCGCTGATCGTTCTCGCCGTGGTCAGGGCGCGGCGCCGTCGCGAGGTGCTCGTCTACGCGTGGCTGATGCCCGGCGGCACCGTCGTACAGGCGATCATCGGTGGCATCACCGTGCGCACCGGTCTGCTGTGGTGGACGGTGGCCGTGCACCTGCTGGCCTCGATGGTGATGGTGTGGCTGGCGGTCGTGCTCTACGCCAAGATCGGCCAGCCCGACGACGGCATCGACACCGTCCAGGTCCCCGCGCCCCTGCGCTGGCTCACCGCGCTCAGCGGGGTCGCGCTGGCGGGTGTGCTGATCGCGGGCACGCTGGTCACCGCCGCCGGACCGCATGCCGGTGACAAGAGCATCGAGCGCCCGGTCGCGCGGCTGCAGGTCGAGATCGTCACGCTGGTGCACCTGCACTCGCAGTTGCTCGTCGGCTACCTGGCACTGCTGGTCGGCCTCGCGTTCGGCCTGTTCGCCGTCGGCATCACTCCGGCGATCCGCGTCCGCCTGTACGTGCTGCTCGGGCTGGTCGTGTCCCAGTCTCTTGTCGGCGTCGTCCAGTACTTCACCGATGTGCCCGCCGCGCTGGTCGCCATCCATGTCGGCGGCGCCGCGGCGTGCACGGCCGCGACCGCCGCGCTGTGGGCGTCGCTGCGCGTCCGCGAGCAGGTCGACGCGCCCGCTCCGGTGCCCGCGGCGCACTGATCTCCTGACAAAGACAACAGCCCGCGATCTCGATGATCGCGGGCTGTTGTCGTGCCGGGGTCAGGCGCCGGCGAAGAGCTTCCAGTTGCGCGCCTTCGGGAAGCGGGTCTGGTTGGCGACCCAGCCCGCCATCTTCTTCCAGTGCGACGCGGCCGGGGTGACGACGGAGACCAGCTCGCGGTTCCACTCGTCGGTCTCGGCGAGGCCGTCGACCCGCTCGACCAGGGCCTTCGCGGTCGCCATGTCGGCCACCACGCGGTCGCCGAGGATGCCGTCGGCGCCGACCAGCGTGATGCGCACGCCCTGCTCGCCGATGTACTGCAGCACGGCCGTACCCGAACCACCGTGCTCGGCGACGAACTTGGCGACGGACTTCTCGACCTCGGCAGGCACCTTCACGGCGGCGGGGGCGGCGGTGGTTGCACTCATGGCCGTGAGTTTACCGGCCGGTAGTTCCGAGTCCACCCCCGAGTGGCGTCGAACACGGGGTGTACAAAGGAGACTCATGCGCGCGATTCAGGTTTCCGAGCACGGTGGTCCCGAGGTCCTGCGGTATACCGAGGTGGCGGATCCGCGGATCGGGCCGGGTCAGCTGCTGGTCGACACCCAGGGCGTCGGCGTCAACTACATCGACATCTACTTCCGCACCGGACTGTATCCGCAGGCGACTCCTTATATACCGGGCTCCGAAGGCACCGGCATCGTGGCGGCGGTCGGCGCGGAGGTCACCGAGTTCGCGGTCGGTGACCGGGTGGCATGGGCCGCGGCGCTGGGCAGCTACGCGGACAAGGTCGCCGTCGACGCGGCCGTGGCGGTGCGGGTGCCCGACGCCGTCGAACCGGTCGTCGCGGCGGCCGCCCTGCTCCAGGGCATGACCGCGCACTACCTGGTCGAATCGGTGTTCCGCCCCGAACCCGGCGATCCGGTACTCATCCACGCGGGCGCTGGCGGCGTCGGGCTGCTGCTCACCCAGATGGCCGCAGCCAAGGGCGCACGGGTGATCACCACCGTCTCCACCGACGACAAGGAGAAGCTCTCGCGCCAGGCGGGCGCCCGCGAGGTCCTGCGCTACGGCGACGACCTGGCCGCCCAGGTCCGCGAACTCACCGACGGCGCCGGTGTCGCCGCGGTCTACGACGGCGTCGGCGCCGCCACCTTCGAAGCCAGCCTCGCCTCGCTGCGCGTGCGCGGCACCCTGGCCCTGTTCGGCGCGGCCAGCGGCGCGGTCCCCCCGTTCGACCCGCAACGCCTCAACCCGGCCGGTTCCCTCTGGCTGACCCGCCCGTCCCTCGGCGCCTACACCCGCGACCGCACCGAATTCCTCTGGCGCGCAACCGATGTCTTCGACGGCATCGCCGCGGGCACCCTGACCTTCCGCATCGGCGCGACCTATCCCCTCGCCGACGCCGCGCAGGCCCACCGCGACCTGGCCGGACGCAAGACCACCGGCTCCATCGTCCTGCTGCCCTAGGTCACGCCTCGCCGCTCTCCCCGTGACACCTGACCTTCGCCGAACTCCGGCGGCTTTGCCCGCGCCATTGGGTGCGGGCAGGGGCGCATCGAGTGAAAAGAGCGCAGAATGGAGACGGAAGGGTTGTCATGCGAGCGCTACAGGGCCTGCTCAATGTGGTGGTGGGAATCCTGACGGCCGTGCTCGGCACGGTAGTCGGGTTGCTGGCCGCCGTGGTGTGGGTCCTCGGTGCCGTGTTGTGCGCGACGATCCTCCTGATTCCGCTGGGGCTTCCTGTCATCAAGCTCGGTAGCCGCCTGTTCGGCCTGGCTCGAGAGCTGATTCATCTCCCCTGACACACCCCCACGTCCTCGGCGCGACCGCCGTGGCAATCAAGCCGTCCAGGAGTGAGCATGAAAGGCGGAACACGAATTGCGGTAGGGGTGGGAATCGGGTACTTGCTCGGCCGCACGCGCACAATGCGCTCGGCGGCGGCGCTGGCGCTGGCGGGTGCGGTGATGTCAAGGCGGTCCTCGGATGCCCCCGCGCGACTGCTGGAACGCGGGGCTTCGCTGCTCACATCGTCGCCGGAGCTGACTCGGCTCACCGACACTGTCCGCGGCGAGTTACCCGGCGCAGTCCGGTCGGCGGCGGTCACCGCCGCGAGCAATCGCATCGACGCGCTCAACGCCCGGTTGCAGAAGGGCTCGCGCTCATGATGGACGAGGACCGAGACGAGCCGCCAGAAGCGGATTCGGACGAAGGCGAGTACGACGATCGCGGTCAGTAGTCGCGACCGGTGAGCCCCCGGTAGACGAACCGGGTGATCGACTCGATCGCCTCCTCGTCGGTCAGCGTCACCGACCCGTCCTCGACCATGCGCAGCGTCCCGTCGGCCGCGGCGAACATCATCGCCAGGCTGGCATCGACAGTCCCCGGCAGCTGTAGGCCACGTTCGGGGAAATCGGAAACGTGGTCGGCGATATCGGCGCGCTGCGCGGTGCCGAAACTCGCGATGATCCGGGCGAATTCGGGGCTGACCTGGGCTGCCTGCCCCATCGCCCGCAGTACCGACGCGTTGTCGCGGGCGAAGGTCCAGTAGCCGCGCACGTGGTAGCGCACCGCGGCCGGATCGGTGAAGTCCCCGCTGTGTTCGGGATCGGCGGCGCGTTCGTCGCTCGCCGCGGCCATATCGGCCAGCAAGGCTTGCAGCAGTTCCTCTTTGCTCGCGAAGTGGTTGTAGAACGAGCCGGCGGCCCGGCCCGCGGCGGCGGTGATGTCGGTGATCTTCGCGTTCAGGTAGCCGTGTTCGGCGAAGACCTGCCGGGCGGCGTCCTTGAGCGCCTGCTCGGTCTCCGCGGACTTCTCGCGCCTGCTGCCTGCCACCGGACACCACCTCCTTGACAAGCACGGTACCAACACTGAAACTGAATTCATATTCACTGAATGTCTATTCAGTTCTCAGAGCAGGAGGCAGCTCCCATGTCCGACCAGGTACTTGTCGCCGGTGCAGGCCCGACCGGCCTCACCCTCGCCATCGATCTCGCGCGGCGCGGGATCGGTGTCCGGCTCGTCGACCGCGCCGAGACACCCTTCCAGGGGTCGCGTGGTGACGGCATCCAGCCGCGCACGCTGGAGGTGTTCGACGATCTCGGCGTCCTCGACGCGGTGTCGGCCGCGGGTCGCGACCTCCCGGCGATGCGCGTGTACTTCGCGGGTGAGTTCGCCGGCGAGCGCCGCATGGCTGAGCCGGTCGCACCGACACCGGACGTGCCGTACCCGAACGGGTGGGTGCTCGGCCAGTCCGACACCGAGGCCATCTTGCGAGCCCGGTTGGCCGAACTGGGTGGACAGGTCGAATTCGGTACGGCGCTGGTCGATTTCACGCAGGACGACACGGGCGTCACCGCCACACTGCTGCGCGACGGCGTCAACGAGACGGTCCGCGTCCGCTATCTGGTCGGCGCCGACGGCGGCGCGAGCGCAGTGCGCAAGCGTCTGGGGATCGCGTTCGAGGGCAGCACCGACGACTCGATCAAGATGCTGCTCGGCGATGTCCGCGTCGATGCCCTCGACCACGAGTCCGGCTACTGGTTCGCCGCCGCGGCCGACCAGCCGATGAACGGTTTCACTCTGTCGCCGCTGCCGGGTGGACGTCGCTTCCAGTTCGCCGCGCCGCTGGCCGAGGATCAGTCCCCCGACTTGGCCACCCTGCAGGACCTCGCCGACCACCACGCCCCCGCGCTGGGCCTGACCCTGAGCGATCTGTCGTGGGTCACGGTGTGGCGCCCCAACATTCGTCTCGCCGAGCGCTTCCGCGACGGCCGGGTGCTACTCGCGGGCGATGCCGCCCACGTCCACCCGCCGACCGGCGGACAGGGCCTCAATACCGGCGTCCAGGACGCCTACAACCTCGGCTGGAAACTGGCGGCGGCCCTCGACGGCGACACCGCCCCGCTCGACACCTACGAACCCGAACGCCGCACGGTCGCGGCCCGCGTCCTGGGCCTGAGCACCGAACTCCTCGACAAACTCGTCGACGGCGACGAGGACGCGATGCACCGCGGCCCCGAGACCCGCCAGCTCGGCATCACCTACCGCTCCCCCACCGAGCAGGGTCCGCTCGTCGCGGGCGACCGAGCACCGGACGCCCCACTGCACGACGAATCCGGCCGCCCGATCCGCCTGTTCGACCTCTTCCGCGGCCCGCACGCCACCCTGCTGCGTTTCGCGTCGGCGAGCCGCACACCCCTCGACGATCCCGCCGTCCGCACGGTCGAGATCCGCCGCGCCGATGCCCCGCCCCACCCGGAAGCCGCCGACCCGCTCGCGTCAACACTCGTCGACACCGAAGGTCACGCATTCACCGCCTACGCGGCCACCCCCGGCACCCATGTCCTGATCCGTCCGGACGGCCACCTCGCCCGCCGCTGGTAGCCCCTGCCGCCGGCGAACACGCCGGTGGCCGGGCATCCCTGCCCGGCCACCGGTGTTCGTTCGAGAAGTATCAGAGCCCGACGAGGCTACCCAGCGTGGTCCACCCGAGCACCGAGTCGACAGCCAGACCACAGAACACCACCGCCAGGTAGTTGTTCGACTGCAGGAACAACCGCAGCGGCTTCACCGACTCGCCACGCCGCACCCCGGCGTAGAGCTGATGCGCCATCAGCAGGAACCACGCACCGGCCACCAGCGCGACGGCCGCGTAGATGACACCGGTCGCGGGGACCAGAGCCAGCGTGGCCAGCACGGTCAACCAGGTGTAGATGACGATCTGCTTGGTGACGACCTGCTCGGTCGCGACCACCGGCAGCATCGGCACCCCCGCCGCGCGGTAGTCCTCCTTGTAGCGCATGGCCAGCGCCCAGGTGTGCGGCGGTGTCCAGAAGAAGATGACGGCGAACAGCACGATCGCGGGCCAGCCGATGTTCCCGGTGACCGCGGACCAGCCGACGAGGGCGGGCATGCAGCCGGCGGCGCCGCCCCACACCACGTTCTGCGAGGTCCGGCGCTTGAGGCCCTTGGTGTAGACGAAGACGTAGAACAGGATCGTCGCGACCACCAGCACGCCGCTGAGCAGGTTGGCCTGCCACCACAGCCACGCGAACGAGATCGCGCCCAGTGCCACACCGAAGACGAGCGCGTGCCTGGTCGGCACCGCGTCGCGGGCCAGCGGGCGCCGCGCGGTCCGCTTCATCACCTTGTCGATGTCGGCGTCGGCGACACAGTTGAGGGTGTTGGCGCTGGCCGCGCCCATCCAGCCACCGAAGAGGGTGACCAGGATCAGCCGGATGTCGACGGTGCCGCGGTCGGCCAGCAGCATCGTCGGGATGGTGGCGACGAGCAACAGCTCGATGACACGCGGCTTGGTGAGCGCGATGTAGGCGAGCGGCTTGCGCAGTATTTTGGAGACGAGACCGTCCCCGGTGAGGCGATCGGCCAGTGCCGTCGAGGAATTGTGCGCACCGCTACTACCCGGCTGGGGATCGATCCGCACTGTTTCTCCTCGCACGCTGTGCTTCGCATCCGGCATTGGAACGAGCAGCGCGCGGCTGCGGCGCGGCCACTACTACAGACGATGGTAGACCCACGCCGGTGCCGCTCCACGCCAGGCCCCTGCCACCGTGGGCACGGTCACTGCCGCCCACGCGGCCGTCACGAGGCCCCATCCGACGGTGAACCGGCATCGACATGCAGGTGAACGGCACCGCGGACGCGCCTGCGCCCTGCCTGCCGATGGATGCCGCCCACACCGGAGACGACGCCCAGGTCCGCACTACACTCACAACCAGGGTTCGCGCCGGTCCCACCGAGCATCACCACTAGGGTATGGATGTACATCGGTACGCACCCCCGGCCGCGTGCGATCCGTTCGAGACACATCGCAGCTGCCATGTATCGCCGTCGACGAAACCTCAGGTCAGGAGAACCACGGTCGTGTCAGTCACAGACGACATTCGCGCCCTCACTCAGCGGAACTACCCCAGCGACTGGACGGACCTCGACACCAAGGCCGTCGATACCGCCCGCGTCCTCGCCGCCGATGCCGTGCAGAAGGCGGGCAACGGACACCCCGGCACCGCGATGAGCCTCGCGCCGGTCGCCTACACCCTCTTCCAGCGCACCATGCGCCACGACCCCGCGGAACCGCGCTGGGTCGGTCGCGACCGGTTCGTGCTGTCCTGTGGGCATTCCAGCCTCACCCTCTACATCCAGCTCTACCTGGCCGGTTTCGGCCTGGAGCTGACCGACCTCGAGCACCTGCGCCAGTGGGGTTCGCTGACCCCGGGCCACCCCGAGTTCCGGCACACCGACGGCGTCGAGATCACCACCGGCCCGCTGGGCCAGGGCCTGGCCTCCGCGGTCGGCATGGCGATGGCCGCCCGTCGTGAGCGTGGCCTGTTCGATCCGGAAGCGGCGCCGGGCACCAGCCCGTTCGACCACTTCATCTACACCATCGCCTCCGACGGCGACCTGCAGGAGGGCGTCACCGCCGAGGCCTCCTCGATCGCGGGCACCCAGCAGCTGGGCAACCTCGTGGTGATCTACGACGACAACGAGATCTCCATCGAGGACGACACCGACATCGCCTTCACCGAGGACGTCGCCAAGCGCTACGAGGCCTACGGCTGGCATGTGCAGATCGTCGAGGGCGGCGAGGACGTCGTGGCGATCGAGGCGGCCATCGAGGCGGCCAAGGCCGAGACCGACAAGCCGTCGATCATCATCCTGCGCACCATCATCGGCTTCCCCGCGCCGAACAAGATGAACACCGGTGGCGTGCACGGCGCGGCGCTTGGCGCCGACGAGGTCGCCGCGGTCAAGAAGGCGCTCGGTTTCGATCCCGAGAAGTCCTTCGACGTCGACCCGGCCGTCATCGAGCACACCCGCAAGGCCCTGGGCCGCGGCACCGAGGCCAAGGCGAAGTGGCAGCTGGACTTCGACAAGTGGGCCGAGACGAACCCGTCCAACAAGGCCCTGTTCGACCGCCTGCAGACCCGCTCGCTGCCCAAGGGCTGGGTCGAGGCGCTGCCTGCCTTCGAGACCGACCCGAAGGGCATGGCCACCCGCAAGGCCTCCGGCAAGTTCCTGGCCTCCGTCGCCGACGAGCTGCCCGAGCTGTGGGGCGGTTCGGCCGACCTGGCCGAGTCCAACAACACCACCATGCCCAACCAGCCGAGCTTCGGCCCCGAGTCGATCTCGACCGGCATGTGGAAGGCGCAGCCCTACGGCCGCACCCTGCACTTCGGTATCCGTGAGCACGCGATGGGCTCGATCCTCAACGGCATCGCGCTGCACGGCCCGACCCGCCCCTACGGTGGCACCTTCCTGGTGTTCTCCGACTACATGCGCCCGGCCGTTCGCCTGGCCGCGCTGATGCGGGTGCCCGCCATCTACGTCTGGACCCACGACTCCATCGGTCTGGGCGAGGACGGCCCGACCCACCAGCCGGTCGAGCACCTGGCCGCGCTGCGCGCGATCCCGGGCCTCAATGTCGTGCGCCCCGGCGACGCCAACGAGACCGTGCACGCCTGGCGCACCATCCTCGAGCGCGACTCCGACGAGCACACCTCGCACTTCCACACCTTCGACGCCCCGCACCAGGATGGCCCGTCCGCGCTGGCGCTGACCCGTCAGGACATCCCGACCCTGGAGGGCACCAGCTACGAGGGTGTCAAGAAGGGTGGCTACGTGCTGGCCGAGGCCTCGACCGGTACCCCGCAGGTCATCCTGATCGGCACCGGTTCCGAGCTCCAGCTCGCGGTCGCCGCGCGCACTACCCTGGAGGAGCAGGGCATCCCGACCCGCGTGGTCTCGATGCCGTGTGTGGAATGGTTCGACGCGCAGGAGCAGGGCTACCGCGACGAGGTGCTGCCGCCTTCGGTGCGCGCCCGGGTGGCCGTCGAGGCCGGTATCGCGATGCCGTGGCACCGGTTCGTCGGTGACGCGGGCGAGGTGGTCGGTATCGATCACTTCGGTGCCTCAGCCGACTTCAAGACCCTGTTCCGCGAATTCGGTATCACCGCCGATGCCGTCGTCGCCGCCGCACTGCGTTCGACCGACAAGGTGAAGGGGTAAAACCAATGGCACAGAACGAGAATCTCGCCGCGCTCTCGGCCGCGGGGGTCTCGGTGTGGCTCGACGACCTGTCCCGTGATCGGATCAAGTCCGGCAATCTCGCCGACCTGGTCGCGACCCGCAGCGTCGTCGGCGTCACCACGAACCCGAGCATCTTCCAGGCCGCCCTGAGCAAGGGTCACGACTACGACGGTCAGCTGAAAGAGCTTGCCGCCCAGGGCGCCGACGCCGACGCCGCGATCCGCACCATGACCACCGACGACGTGCGCGCCGCCTGCGACGTGCTCGCCCCGGTGTTCGAGGCGACGAACGGCGTCGACGGCCGCGTGTCGATCGAGGTCGACCCGCGCTTCGCCTTCGACGCCGACAAGACCGTCGCCCAGGCGATCGAGCTGTGGAAGATCGTCGACCGCAAGAACCTGTTCATCAAGATCCCGGCCACCGAGGCGGGCCTGCCCGCCATCACCGCGGTGATCGGCGAGGGCATCAGCGTGAACGTGACGCTGATCTTCTCGGTGCCGCGCTACCGCGCGGTGATGGGCGCCTACCTCGACGGTCTGCGCAACGCCCAGATCGGCGGCCACGACCTGGCCAAGATCCATTCCGTCGCTTCGTTCTTCGTCTCCCGCGTCGACACCGAGATCGACAAGCGCCTGGACGCGATCGGCACACCGGAGGCGCTCGCGCTGCGTGGCAAGGCCGGTGTGGCCAACGCCCGGCTGGCCTACGCCGAGTACCAGGACGTGTTCGACGGTGGGGCGCACACCTCCACCTACAACCACCTGGCCGCGCAGGGCGGCAACCGCCAGCGTCCGCTGTGGGCGTCGACCGGGGTGAAGAACCCGGACTACTCCGACACCCTGTACGTCACCGAGCTGGTCGGCCCGAACACGGTGAACACCCTGCCGGAGAAGACGTTGCAGGCCTTCGCCGATCACGGCGAGGTCATCGGCGACACGCTCAGCGGCCGGGCCACCGAGGCCGCGCAGGTCTTCGCCGACCTGGCGGCGGTCGGCATCGACCTCGACGATGTGTTCGCGCTGCTCGAGCGTGAGGGCGTCGACAAGTTCGAGTCGGCGTGGAACGAACTGCTCGACGCCACCACCGGCGAACTGCGCACCGCGGCGGCGGGGGGCAACTGACCCGATGGCCGGCACAGCATCGACGGATCGGGCGGCGGGGCTGTGGCGCAACCCGCTGCGCGACGAACGAGACAAACGGGTTCCCTTCATCGCGGGGCCCTGCTGCATGGTGATCTTCGGCGTCACCGGAGATCTGTCCCGCAAGAAGCTGATGCCGGCCATCTACGACCTGGCGAACCAGGGGCTGTTGCCCCCTGGCTTCGCCCTGGTCGGGTTCGCCCGGCGTAACTACGCCGACGAAGACTTCGCCTCCGTCGTCCTCGACGCGGTGAAGCAACACGCACGCACACCCTTCCGCCAGGAGGTCTGGGATCACCTGGCGGAAGGGCTGCGGTTCGTCCAGGGCAGTTTCGACGACGACGCGGCCTTCGCGACGCTCGCCGACACCCTGCGGAACCTGGACGAGACCCGCGGCACCGGCGGCAATTACGCCTTCTACCTGTCGATTCCGCCGAACATGTTCCCGGTGGTGCTCGACCAGCTCTCCGAGCACAAGCTGGCGCAGCCCGTCGGCACCGACGCCGACGGCTACCTGCCGTGGCGGCGGGTGGTGATCGAGAAGCCCTTCGGGCACGACCTGGCCAGCGCCAAGGAACTCAACGCCCTGGTCAACCGGGTCTTCCCGGAGGAGCAGGTCTTCCGCATCGATCACTACCTCGGCAAGGAGACGGTGCAGAACATCCTGGCGCTGCGCTTCGCCAACGAGTTGTTCGAGCCGCTGTGGAACGCCAACTACGTCGACAGCGTACAGATCACCATGGCCGAGGACATCGGCCTCGGCGGGCGCGCCGGGTATTACGACGGGATCGGCGCCGCGCGTGACGTCATCCAGAACCATCTGCTGCAGCTGCTGGCGCTGACCGCGATGGAGGAGCCCACCTCCTTCGAGCCGGAGCAGCTGACCACCGAGAAGATCAAGGCGCTCTCGGCGACCAAACTCGTCGCGCCGCTGGACGAGACGACCGCCCGTGGCCAGTACACCGAGGGCTGGCAGGGCAGCGAGCAGGTGGTCGGCCTGCACGAGGAGGACGGTTTCGACCCGCAGTCGCGGACCGAGACCTACGCCGCGATAACCCTGCACGTGGAGAACCGCCGCTGGGCCGGTGTCCCGTTCTACCTGCGCACCGGAAAACGCCTGGGCCGCAGGGTGACCGAGATCGCGGTGATCTTCAAGCGCGCGCCGCACCTGCCGTTCGACCAGACCATGACCGAGGAACTCGGGCAGAACGCGCTGGTCATCCGGGTACAGCCGGACGAGGGCATCACCCTGCGCTTCGGTTCCAAGGTGCCGGGCTCCGGCATGGAAGTGCGCGATGTGAACATGGACTTCAGCTACGGCGAGGCGTTCACCGAGTCCTCCCCCGAGGCCTACGAGCGGCTGATCCTGGACGTGCTGCTCGGCGTGCCCTCGCTGTTCCCGGTCAACGCGGAGGTCGAATTGTCCTGGCGCATCCTCGATCCCGTGCTCGAGCACTGGGCGGCAGAGGGCAAGCCCGAACCCTACGAGGCGGGCACCTGGGGTCCCACCTCGGCCGATGAGATGCTCGCGCGCAGCGGGCGGGAATGGCGGCGCCCGTGATCGTCGACATGCCCGACACCACCACGGCCGATGTGGCCAAGCGGATGGTGCTGCTGCGCGAGACCAACGGCGTCATCACCCAGGGCCGGGTGCTCACCCTGGTGGTGTGCACGCTGGATTCCTCCGAGGCCGAGGACGCGATCGACGCCGCCAACGACGCCAGCCGCGAACACCCGTGCCGGGTGATCGTGCTGGCCCGCGGCGACCGCGACGCCGATACCCGCCTCGACGCCCAGATCCGCGTCGGCGGCGACGCGGGTGCGGCCGAGGTGATCGTGCTGCGGTTGCAGGGTCCGCTGGTGAACCACGAGAGCAGCGTCGTCACGCCGTTCCTGCTGCCCGACACCCCGGTGGTGGCGTGGTGGCCGCGTGGCGCGCCGGAGTTCCCGTCGCTGGACTCGGTGGGCAAGCTGGCCAAGCGCCGGATCACCGACGCCACCTTCGCGCCCGATCCGCAGGCCGCCATCAAGAAGCGCCGCTACTCCTACGCGGTGGGCGACACCGATCTGGCGTGGAGCCGCATCACCTACTGGCGTGCGCTGCTGGCCGCGGCGCTGGACGAGCCGCCGTTCGAGGCGGTCACCTCGGTGACCGTGTCCGGCCTGGCCGGCGAGCCCGCGCTGGACACCCTCGCGGGCTGGCTCGCTTCGCGGCTGAGCTGTCCCGTCGTCCGCAGGACGGGTGAGCTGCGGGTGGAGCTGCACCGCGGCACGGATTCGATCGCCATCAGCCGCCCGCAACTAGGAAGAACAGCAACGCTGACCCGCACCGGTGAACCCGATCAGCGCATCGCGCTGGCGCGCCGGGAAACTCGCGACTGCCTCGCCGAGGAACTGCGCCGGCTCGATGCCGACGAGATCTACGCCGAGGCGCTCGCCGGAATCGAGAAGGTGACCTATGAGTGACCACATCGACGTGCACGACGAGCTCGGTGCCGAATTCCCGGCCGACACCGTCGAGGTCCACGACGACGCCGACGGTCTGGCCGATGCCGCCGCCGAACGATTCGTCGACGTGATCGTCGCGGCCCAGGCCGAACGCGGCACCGCCTCGGTGTCGCTGACCGGCGGCAGCGACGGCATCCGGCTGCTCGAGCGGGTCCGGCAGAACCCGGGCGCCATCGACTGGTCCAAGCTCTATGTCTACTGGGGCGACGAGCGTTTCGTCCCCGCGGACGACCCGGATCGCAACGAACTCCAGGCCAGGCAGGCGCTGCTCGACTTCGTCCCGCTCGACCCGGCCCACGTCTTCCCGATCGCCGCCTCGGACGGCACCTACGGCTCCCCGGAGGCGGCGGCCGCCGCCTATGCCCAGGCGATCCACACTGAGCTCGACGAACGCGGCGAAATCGACCTGACCGTTCTCGGCATGGGCCCCGAAGGCCACATCGACTCTCTGTTCCCGCACTCCCCCGCCATCCGGGAACAGCACGATTACGTTGTCGCCGTACATGATTGCCCGAAGCCGCCGCCGACCCGCGTCAGCTTGACCCTGCCCGCGATCCACCGTTCCCGTCACGTGATGCTCGTTGTCAGCGGCACCGCCAAGGCGGCCGCCGTGGCCGCCGCGGTCAACGGCGCGTCGCCCGACGACGTTCCGTCGGCAGGCGCCGTCGGCATCGAGTCGACGACCTGGGTCATCGACGAGGCGGCCGCCGCCGACCTGTTGCTCGACGAGGAATAGTCGTCCGCGAAGGGCCGGCCCCAGACGGGTCCGGCCCTTTCGCATGCCGGGCCCCTCGCGGCGGACTCTCCCGGCCCATCGATATCGTCGAGGGTGCTCTACCGGCCGAAAGGGTGACCACCAGCATGATCCAGACCGAGACGGTGACGATTCCCGGCCATGTGCACGGCTATCCGCAGGTGGCGTTCGGCGGATATGTGGCCGGAATGCTGGCCCGCCGATCCGGAGCCGACACCGTGCGCGTCGATTTCCGCCGCGCGGTCCCGATCGACACCCCCATCGCCCTGACCGACGCCGAACCAGGCCACGCGACGCTGACCGACGCGGACGGCACGCTGCTGGCGCAGGCCTCCCCCGCCACACTCGGCATCACCGCGCCGCCCGGCCCCTCCTGGTCGGCGGCGAAGCGCGCTGCCGAAGCCGCGCTCGCGAGCCCGAAACGCCCGGTCACCGACTGCTTCGGCTGCGGTGCCGAGTGCGTGCCCGGCCACGGTCTGCGCCTGTTCCCCTGGCCGGTGCCGGATCGTCCGGTCATCGCCGCGGCGTGGACTCCGGATCAGGGTCTCGCGGACGACAACGGGGAGCTGCCCCCGGAGATCGTCTGGGCCGCACTCGACTGCCCCGGCGGTATCGCCGCCTGGGTGTTCCAGGGGATGGCCCATGGCGCGGTGACCGCAGCCCTCACCGCCACCCAGTTCCAGCCGGTCCTGGCCGGCGCGGAATACATCTCGCATGCCTGGGCGATCCGCACCGAAGGCCGCAAATACACAGTGGGCGTGTCCCTTTCCACCCGCGGCGGCGAGCTGTGCGCCCTCGCCGAGGCCCTGTGGGTCGTACCGTGCGAGCAGACCCCGCCCCACGCTTCCGAGTGATAGCGCCGACCCCGGCTTCCGGGCGATAGCCCCGGCTCCCGGGCAACAGCGCCGTCGCAGCTCCCGGGCGACCGCGCGGCCCCGGCTCCCCGGCGATAGTGCGGCCCCGGCTCCCTGGCGGTAGGACCGCGCTGACGGCTTGCCGCCTTCGCGACGAAGGGATCGCCGCCGGCTGACTCGACGTCGGCCACGCCCGGGGTCAGCGTGGTGTACTCGCGCGCTCCAGCAAGCGATTACGCAGGTGGGTGAGGATTTCCTGGCGGGCAGGCCGGGCCGCGGGGACCAGGCGGGGCATGCTCAGAAAGGCGTGGGTCGCTTCGGCATAGCGGGTCAGTGTCACCTCGACGCCTGCCTCGCGCAGCCGGGCGGCGTACGCGGGCGACTGGTCCTCGATCGTGTCGAGACCGGCCGACACGATGAGGGCGGGGGCGACGCCGGTGAGATCGTCGGCGTACAGCGGCGAGATCGTCCTGGCATCGAATGACGGGGGTAGCGCGATCCGTTGTACCGCACGGCAATTGGCGGGCGATGCGGTCGGGGCGTCGGCGTTCTCGGTGAACGAGGGATACCGGAACACCGCGTCGGTCCAGTCGAGCTGCGGATTGATCAGGACCTGGCTGCGCACCGGCAGACCGATTTCGACGGCCCTGATCGCGGTGAGGGCGGCGAGCGTGGCGCCCGCACTGGCGCCGAGCAGGGCGAGGCGGCTGGGATCGGCGCCCCATCGCGTGGCCTGCTCGACGAGGCCAGGCACCGCGTCGTAGGCGTCGTCGACGGGTTCGGGTACCGGATGTTCCGGCGCCAGGCGGTAATCCACGGAGGCGACCACCGCCGGAATGTGCGCGGCCAGGTGGCTGAGCAGCCAATCGTCCTGGGCTGGAACACCGCCGATGAGGCCGCCACCGTGGAAGGCGACGATCAACGGCAGCCCGGTGCCGCCACTTGTCGGCTGGTGGATCCGCACGTCGAGGGTGCGGCCTGGGAGCTCGAGAGAGTGTGTCGTGATCCGCGCGCCAGGGTCGGGTTTGCCCAGGACGAAGGCGCCGAGCGCGGATCCCAGGGTGCGCGCCTGGGCGGCGCGCAATTCGACGACCTCGGCCGGGGTGATCGTGTCCCAGTCCGGTTCAGGCTTGAGTGCGGCCAGTATCCGCATTCGCAGGGGGATTCGGCCTCGCATGATGGGTCCTCCGGGCGTCTCGTCGTGCTGTTCACCGGCCGCTGAGTCAGCGGGGTAGCACTACGGTGCCTGAGGTGACCGGCGGTGCGCTTTCGGAAACATGCGGTCCGGCACGATCGCCACGCACGCCCGGGTCGAATTCGACCAGTGTCGGCCCCACAGCACCGTCGTACCGGATCCGGCGCGTGCCATCAGCTGACCGACGTCGAGGCTGGATGTTGTGGTCGCTCGACCCCGCCCGGCTACTCCCGCCGCCCGCTGAGTGCAGATACCTGCCGATGCTCTGATCGCTCTTCGACATCCGCCGGTCGTTGTCGGGGCCGGATGTTGTGGCCCCTCGACCCGGCCGACTGCTCGCACCGCCCCCTACTGGCAGATACCCGCCTGATGGCTGGTCGGTGTCCGACATCCGCCGGTCGGGTCGATCCAATGTGGCAGCCGGGGACGTACAAGCGCCTAGCATCGGATTCCTGGCATGCCGACGGGATCGGACGTCGACTCGACCGCGGGCGAGGAGTAAGTGCGATGGGCGAAGTGGCGAGGAGCTCGCTCGACCTGGATGCAGCATTTCGGGCCGCGCTGGCCGATCTCACCGCGGCCGACCGGTGCGATGCCGTCGGCGCGATCGATGCCGCGCGGGGGCTGGAGCTGTTCGAATCCCAAGTCACCAGCAGGCATCTCGATCTGGCGGCTCGGCGGCTCGGCGCCGCCCGGCAGGGGTTCTACAGCATCGGGTCCTCGGGACACGAGGGCAATGCGGCGGTGGCGGCCGCACTGCGAGTGGACGATCCGGCGCTGCTGCACTATCGATCGGGCGCGTTCTTCGTCCAGCGGTGCAGACAGATTCCGGGGGCCGATCCCATCCGGGACGTGCTGCTCGGGGTCGTCGCGGCGGCCGCCGATCCGATTTCCGGTGGCAGGCACAAGGTGTTCGGGAGCAAACCGGCCTCGATCATCCCGCAGACCTCGACGATCGCGTCCCAGCTGCCGCGCGCGGTCGGGCTGGCCTTCGCGCTGGATCGGGCTGCACGGCAAGGCATTCCGTGCCCATGGCCCGCCGATGCGGTGGTGGTATGCAGCTTCGGTGACGCCTCGGCCAATCACTCCACCGCGGCGGGGGCGATCAATGCGGCGGTGCACGCCGCGCATCAAGGTGTCCCGATGCCGCTCGTGCTCGTCTGCGAGGACAACGGGATCGGCATCAGTGTGCCGACGCCGCCGGATTGGATCGAACGTACCTACGGCCCGCGGCCCGGGCTCACCTACCTCGCCGCCGACGGCTGCGATCTCCCGGATGCCCTCGGTGTCGCCGAGGACGCGGTGGACCTCGCCCGGACGTGGCGGGTACCGGTCTTCGTGCACCTGCGCACCGTTCGCCTCGGCGGGCACGCGGGATCCGATGTCGAGGCGGCCTACCGTGGCCCGGCCGAACTCGCCGCCGACCTGGCTCGTGATCCCTTGCTCGGCACCGCCCGCTTTCTGCTCGATGCGGGGATCGCCGACGCCGTCGACCTGCTCGACCGCTACGAGCGCATCGGCGCTCGCGTCCGCGACACGGCCGACGAGGTGCTCCACGAGGCCCGGCTCGACTCCGCGGCGGCGGTGACGGCTCCTCTCGCACCGTCCAGTCCCGACGCTATCCGCAGCGATGTCGAGCGCCGCGCGGCCGACGGCGTCGAGCCGGGCGTCGGCGTGCGCGGTCGCGCCTACGGTCGAGGTGGTGAACGCGGCCAGACCAGCGGCGCAACGGAGAACACCGAGTCGCACCGCGTTTCAACCGCACCCGCCCGTCCCGTGCCGATGACGTTGGCCCAGGCCATCAACCACACGCTGGGTGAACTACTCGCCCGCGACAACGATGTGCTGGTCTTCGGTGAGGACGTGGCGCGCAAAGGCGGCGTCTACGGCGTCACGAAGGGCCTGCGGAAGCGATTCGGTGCGCGGCGGGTCTTCGACACCCTGCTCGACGAGCAAGCCGTCCTCGGAACCGCCCTGGGAACCGGGCTGGCCGGGTTCGTGCCGATCCCGGAGATCCAGTACCTGGCCTACGTCCACAATGCCGCCGACCAGATCCGTGGTGAGGCGGCGACCCTGTCGTTCTTCTCCAACGGCCAGTACCGCAATCCGATGGTGGTGCGCATCGCCGGGCTCGCGTATCAGAAGGGCTTCGGCGGCCACTTCCACAACGACGATTCCCTGGCGGCCCTGCGCGATATCCCCGGTGTCGTCATGGCGGTGCCCGCTCGCGCCGACGACGCGGCGGCGATGCTACGCACTTGTGTCTCCGCGGCCCGGGTGGACGGGCGTGTCTGCCTGTTCGTCGAGCCGATCGCGCTGTACCACACCAGAGATCTACACCCCGGCGACGAATCCTGGCTCGCCACACCGACTTCCGAGCATGTCCCGATCGGCAGCGCCCGCGTCTACGGCGACGGCACCGACCTCACCCTGGTCACCTTCGGCAACGGGGTGCCGATGTGCCTGCGCACCGCCGACCGCCTGGCCGCCCAGGGCGTCCACGCCAGGGTGCTCGACCTACGCTGGCTGAACCCACTCCCGGTCGCCGACCTGCTCCGTCACGCCGAGGCCACCGGCCGTGTGCTCGTCGCCGACGAAACCAGGCGCACCGGCGGCGTATCCGAGTCGATCTTCGCGGCGCTCATCGACGCGCGCTTCCCCGGGCCCCTCGCCCGCGTCACGAGCGAGGACAGCTTCGTCCCCCTCGGCCCCGCCGCCGACACCGTCCTGCTGAGCGAGTCGGCTATCGAAGCAACAGCTCTCGGCATGTTCCAGCCAATGCGCTAGCAGCCATCCGCACTCGACAGCGGACAGTCGAGCGGAACAGCTCTCACCCCATAGCATTCAACAGTGCCATATCTGGACGACGACATCGCGGATCAGCCGTCCCCACCGCTTATCCCACAACGCACACGTCCACCGACCCGGAGGATCGGAGTCGGCGTGCTTGTGATCATGGCGGGCGCCATCGGAGCCATCGGTTTCGGGATGGTCAGCTATGCGCGGATGACGGATCAGGTCGACCACTTCGAACGCATTTCGGTCCCTGGTGCCGGTTCTGTGCATGTTGTGGCAGGTCGCGAGTATTCGGCGTACATCGAGTACCCGGTAGGTACCGATGCGCCCGAGGTATCGGTAGAACTCACCGATCCGGCAGGTCATCCGGTCGAACTGCGCTCAGTGACGCGGATGGTATTTCAGATCGGCGATCACCATGGTCAGGCCCGGTACGCCTTCCACGCCGACGACAGCGGCAGCTATCGCGTCACTGTCCAGGGCAGCCCGGGGAAAACCGTGGCAGTAGGCAGCGACATCGTTCCCTCGATCAAGCGGACCGTCCTCGGTTCGCTGACGATCGCCGCGGCCGGAACCCTCATCGGCATCGCCATTCCGGTCACCGCCAGGCGCCGCGGATCACGACAGGAGTCATAGCGTCCCACTGATTCGGCCGATCGAACTCGGTGACTCGGCGCGCTCACGATTGCCCACCGGGCACACATGCCACCCAGGAAACTGCCCTAGCTCACCGCGTACGCACCGATCCGCCGAGTAGGCCCGAAGTCCTGTGCGCTGAGTTTCGACAGGAACAGGCCGGAACAACTCAGGCGAACTTGATCTCCAGGCCGATGCCGAGGATCGCGATCAGCCACACGATGCCGACGAAGATGGTGATGCGGTCGAGGTTCTTCTCGACGACGGTGGAGCCCGACAGGCTCGACTGCACGCCGCCACCGAACAGGCTGGACAAGCCGCCACCCTTGGCGCGGTGCAGCAGCACCAGCAGCACCAACAGGACGCTGGTGATCACAAGGAGGATATCGAGGAACAGCGACATGGCGCCCATCCTATGGGGTCCACGCCCGGCTGGTCTAACCAGGCTCGACCGCGACCAGGTGGGAGACCGTTTCGGCGCCGGCCGACCAGTGGGCGACGGTCTGTTCGATCTCCTGGTCGCGGGCGGTGAGGCGGACCTGATGCTGGTGCATGTGCTCGGCCCAGGAGCGGACGACAAAGGCTTCGACGAAACGGTCGACGATGCCGACGTCGCGGTAGAGCCGCCATTCCATCGCGCCGGTGCGCTGTCTGGACCGGCCGACCATGGCCATCGCCGCGGTGAATCCGGGGACGTCCTCGGGTGGTACGTCGTAGCCGCGCATCACCAGGACCGGGCCGTCCTCGGGGTCGGGTTCGACGACGAGCTGCGGTTCGGGCCAGAACGCGGCCGGTGACAGGTCGATGTCCTCGACGTTGTGCCGGATCGGCCACCACAGCGTGCTCACCGCGCAGCAGGCCAGCAATCCCGCCGCGATCAGCAGCGCCGCCACGGCGCTGTACGCACCGGCGACCAGACCCCACAGCAGCGAGCCGATGGCCTGCCCGCCCATGAACACCAGCATGTACACCGACAGGCCACGTGCCCGCACCCAGGCGGGCAGCAGCAACTGCATGGTCGAGTTCAGCGTCGCCATGGCGAGCAGCCACGCCAGGCCTGACCCGACCAGCAGCACCAGCACGATCGGGACGCTCGGCACCAGCGCCGTCGCCACCGCGCCGAGCCCGAACAGCACCGCGGCCAGCGCCAGCCGCTGGGTCGGCGTGAACAGCACCCGCAGCCGGGACAGGCCGAGCGCGCCGCACACCGCGCCGAGGCCGAGCGCGCCGAGCAGCAGACCGTAGCCGTCGGAGGCCAGCCCGAGCCGGTCGTGCGCGATGACCGGCAGCAGCGACCACACCGCGCTGGCCGGCGCGATGAACAGGATCGCGCGGAACAGCACGCGCCGGATCGCGGGCGCGGCGCGGATGAACCGGGTTCCCGCCTGCAGTGCCGCGAGCGGCCGCTCGCTGGGCAGGGTGCGCACCCGGATCGGCCACTGCGACACCAGCAGCACCGCGACGATGCCGACGAACGAGAGCGTGTTGAACCCGAACACCACCGTCGGCCCGGCGATCGACACGATCACGCCGGCCACCGCGGGCCCGACGGCGCGGCCGATATTGACGCTCATGCTGCCCAGCGCCGCCGCGGAGGTGATCTGGTCGCGCGGCACCAGTTCGGGCTGGATCGCCTGCCACGCGGGTGCGGTGAGCGCCTGCCCGCAGCCGAGCAGGAACAGCAGAGTCAGCAGCACCGCGGGCGTGGTGTGCCCGGTGGCGGTGAACACGGTGAGGGTGAGCGAGGCCAGCGCCATGCCCGACTGCGCGCCGATCAGCAGCCTGCGCCGGTCGACCAGGTCGGCGAGCACCCCGGACGGGATGGACAGCAACATCACCGGCAACGCGAGCGCGGTCTGCACGAACGACACCAGCGCCGCCGCGTTCGGCTGGTCGACCAGGATCCACTGCGCACCGACCGTCTGCATCCACGTGCCCAGATTCGACACCAGCTGCGCGATCCACAGTGCCCGGAACACCGGCGAGCGCAACGGCGCCCACGTCGACACCGGTTCCGCCGCCACACTGTTCACCCGCCGAGCATATCCCCGGCGACCTTGCGCGACGGTACGCGCAACGGCGGGCAGGTCCGGTGCGGGCGCGAGACGGATTCGCCGCAGCTCGAGCCGAATTCACCCCTCTGCCACGTACGATGGGCTACATGTCGGCAACCCTGATCCGTCTCGCCGCGCTCTGTGTGCTCGCCACCGCCGCGGCCACGGCCTGTTCCTCCTCCGATTCTCCGAAGGCACCGGACGACACCGCGACCCCGATGGGACACACCTACATCTCCACCGAGGTCGAGGGCGACCAGATCCCCGGCGGCGGTCCGATGAGGCTCACCTTCGCCGACGGCCGCATCTCCGCGAACTCCGGCTGCAACACCAGCAGCGGCACCGTCGACCTGAGCAACCACGTCCTGAGCACGTCTCCGCTGGCGAGCACCCTGATGGCCTGCACCGACGAGGTCGGCAGGTCCGACGCCTGGCAGAACTCCTTCCTGGAGTCCGATCCCACCTGGCGTCTGGACGGCGACAAGCTGACCCTCACCGGCAAGACCGCCACCGTCCACCTCACCGACAAGAAGATCGTCACCCCGGACAAGCCGCTGACCGGCACCACCTGGATCGTCACCACGCTGATCACCGAGCAGGGCCAGGTCCGCTCCACCACCCTCGACGAGGTTGGCCCCAACCTGACGATCGGCGCGGGCGGCACCGTCAACGGGATGGCGGGCTGCAACCGGATGACCGGCACCGCGGGCGTCGGCCCCGGCGACGCGGTGAATTTCGCCGTCGCCACCACCAAGATGATGTGCGCACCGGAGGTCATGGAGATCGAGAACGCCGTGCTGCGCGCCCTCGACGGCCGCACGACGGCCACCATCGACGGCGACAGCCTCACCCTGCGCAACGTCAACGGCAACGGCCTGATCCTGCACGCGCAGTAGCGACGAACGACGAAGGGCCGGAAACCTTTCCGGTTCCCGGCCCTTCGCTACAGCTCTACCCGATCAGGGCAGCGGCCCACCCGCGGCGATCGCCGACAGGGTCGCGAACTCGTCCGCCTTGAGCGAGGCACCGCCGACCAGGGCGCCGTCGATGTCGGCCTGGCCGACCAGCTCGCCGACGTTCTTGGCGTTGACCGACCCGCCGTAGAGCACGCGGACACCCGCGGCGACCTCAGGGGAGGCCAATTCGGCCAGCTCGGCCCGGATCGCGCCACACACTTCCTGCGCGTCGGCCGCCGAGGCGACCTTGCCGGTGCCGATCGCCCAGACCGGCTCGTAGGCGATGACGATCTGCGAGATCTGCTCGGCCGTCAGGCCTTTCAGCGAACCGCGCAGCTGCTCGAGGTTGTACTCGACGTGCGTGCCCGCCTCGCGGACGCCGAGACCCTCGCCGATGCAGACGATCGGGGTGATCTCGTTCTTCAGCGCCTGCTTGGCCTTGGCCAGCACGGTCGCGTCGTCCTCGTTGTGGTACTGACGACGCTCCGAGTGCCCGACCACCACGAAGGTGCAGCCCAGCTTGGCCAGCATCGACCCGCTGATCTCACCGGTGTAGGCACCCGAGTCGTGCACCGACACGTCCTGCGCACCGTAGGTGAGCAGGAGCTTGTCGCCCTCGACCACCGACTGCACGCTGCGCAGATCGGTGAACGGCGCGATCACCGACACGTCGACCTTCGCGAAGTACTTCTCCGGCAGCGCGAAGGCCACCTTCTGCACCAGCGCGATGGCCTCGAGGTGGTTGAGGTTCATCTTCCAGTTGCCCGCGATGAGCGGCTTACGCACTGCCATCGCTCAGCCCTCCAGCACCGAAATACCGGGCAGCTCTTTGCCTTCCAGGTATTCCAGGGACGCGCCGCCACCGGTGGAGATGTGCGAGAAACCGTCGTCGGGCAGGCCGAGGGTGCGCACGGCGGCCGCCGAGTCACCGCCGCCGACGACCGTGAACGCACCCTTGCCGGTGGCGGTCACGATGGCCTCGGCGACGCCACGGGTGCCCGCGGCGAACTTCTCGAACTCGAACACGCCCATCGGGCCGTTCCAGAACACCGTCTTCGCCTCGGTCAGCAGCGCGGCGAACCGCGACACCGACTCGGGGCCGATGTCAAGGCCCATCCAGCCGTCGGGGATCTCGGTCGACGCGACGGTCTTCGAGTCCGCGTCGGCCGCGAACTTGTCGGCCGCCACGATGTCGACCGGCAGATGCAGCACGTCGCCGAAGCGCTCGAGCAGCGACTTGCAGGTGTCGATCATCTCTTCCTGCAGCAGCGAGGTGCCCACCGAAAGGCCCTGTGCGGCAAGGAAGGTGAAGCACATGCCGCCGCCGATCACCAGGGTGTCGACCTTGGGCGCCAGCGCCTCGATGACCGCGAGCTTGTCGGAGACCTTGGAGCCGCCGAGCACCACCGCGTACGGGCGGGCCGGGTCTTCGGTGAGCTTGCGCAGCACCTCGACCTCGGCGGCAACCAGCGTGCCCGCGTAGTGCGGCAGCACCTGGGCGACGTCGTAGACCGACGCCTGCTTGCGGTGCACCACACCGAAACCGTCGGAGACGAACGCACCGTCGTCGCCGACCAGCTCGACGTAGGCGGCGGCCAGCTTGGCGCGCTCCGCGTCGTCCTTGCTGGTCTCGCGCGCGTCGAAACGCACGTTCTCGAGCAGCAGCACATCGCCGTCGGTGAGGCCTTCCGAGCGCGAGAGCGCGTCGTAGCCGACCACGTCACCGGCGAGCTGGACGTTGCGGCCGAGCAGCTCGGCCAGTTTCGCGGCCACCGGGGCCAGCGAGAACTTGGCGTCGGGCTCGCCCTTGGGGCGGCCGAGGTGGGCCATGACGACCACCTTGGCGCCTGCCTCGACCAGTGCCTGGATGGTCGGCACCGAGGCGATGATGCGGCCCGGGTCGGTGATCTGGCCATTGTCGTCGAGGGGAACGTTCAGGTCGGAGCGCACGAGTACGCCCCGGCCCTCGACACCCTCGGCCAGCAGATCTTGCAGTGTCTGGACTGTCATCGCGGTCAGAGCGACTTGCCGACGAGATCGACCAGGTTGGCCAGGCGGTTGGAGTAGCCCCACTCGTTGTCGTACCAGGACACGACCTTGACCTCGTTGCCGATGACCTTGGTCAGCGGCGCGTCGTAGATCGAGGAGTGCGGGTCGGTGACGATGTCGCTCGACACGATCGGGTCCTCGTTGTACTTCAGGATGCCCTTCATCGGACCCTCGGCGGCGGCCTTCATCGCGGCGTTGATCTCGTCGATGGTGGCGGCCTTGGTCAGGGTCGCGGTCAGGTCGGTGACCGAGCCCGTCGGGACCGGAACGCGCAGCGCGTAGCCGTCGAGCTTGCCCTGCAGCTCGGGCAGCACCAGGCCGATGGCCTTGGCGGCACCGGTGCCGGTCGGCACGATGTTCAGGGCAGCGGCGCGGGCGCGACGCAGGTCCTTGTGCGGCGCGTCCTGGAGGTTCTGGTCCTGGGTGTAGGCGTGGATGGTGGTCATCAGACCCTGCTCGATGCCGAACGAGTCGTGCAGGACCTTCGCGATCGGGCCGAGGCAGTTGGTGGTGCACGAGGCGTTGGAGATGATGTTCTGGCTGCCGTCGTACTTGTCGTCGTTGACGCCCATCACGATGGTGATGTCGTCGCCGGTGGCAGGCGCGGAGATGATGACCTTCTTGGCGCCGGCGGACAGGTGACCCTTGGCCTTCTCGGCGGCGGTGAAGATGCCGGTCGACTCGACGACCACGTCGACGTTCAGGTCGGCCCACGGCAGTGCCGAGGGGCCCTCCTTGATCGCGAGCGCCTTGATGCGCTGCTCGCCGACCACGATGGTGTCGCCGTCGACGGAGACGTCCTGCGGGAGCCGACCCAGGATGGAGTCGTACTTCAGCAGCGTGGCGAGGGTGTTGATGTCGGTGAGGTCGTTGACCGCGACGATCTCGATATCGGTCTTGCCGACAGCCTTCAGCGCCTCCACCGCACGGAAGAAGTTTCGTCCGATACGACCGAAGCCGTTGATACCTACCCGGACAGTCACGTTATCGCTCCTCAGCTTTCAAGCGGATTCATTCCGACCGTCACCACACTAGTAGCCGACTTCGACTTCACGACAGCCACCTGTGATTTGTGAGGTCCCCGCCCCCGGCCTGCGGGATCCCCAGAATAAAGGGCAGAGCGGTCATGCATGACCGCTCTGCCCTAAACGTCGGATTCACCACAGCGAGCGGCGAACGCCCTACGCGTCGTCGAGGAGTTCCGCCGTCACCGCCGATTCGGTGTCGGGGATGCCGAGGTCCTTGGCCCGCCGGTCCGCCATCGACAGCAGGCGCCGGATCCGTCCGGCGACAGCGTCTTTCGTCATCGGCGGTTCCGCCAGCTGACCGAGCTCCTCCAGCGAGGCCTGCCGGTGCTCGACACGCAGCTTGCCCGCGGCGGCCAGATGGTCCGGCACGTCGTCGGCGAGGATCTCCAGCGCCCGCTCCACCCGCGCCGCCGCCGCGACGGCAGCCCGGGCCGAGCGGCGCAGGTTGGCGTCGTCGAAGTTGGCGAGCCGGTTGGCGGTCGCCCGCACCTCACGACGCATCCGGCGTTCCTCCCAGGTGAGCCTGGTGTCCTGCGCGCCCATCCGGGTGAGCAGCGCGCCGATCGCCTCGCCATCACGCACCACCACCCGATCGGTGCCGCGGACCTCACGCGCCTTGGCGGTGATGCCGAGCCGCCGGGCCGCGCCGACCAGCGCCAACGCCGCCTCCGGGCCGGGGCAGCTCACCTCGAGCGCCGAGGAGCGCCCCGGCTCGGTGAGCGAACCGTGCGCGAGAAACGCACCGCGCCAGGCCGCTTCGGCGTCACCGATGCTGCCGCCGACCACCTGGGCAGGCAGACCGCGCACGGGACGCCCGCGCACGTCGAGCAATCCGGTCTGGCGTGCCAGCGCCTCGCCTTCCTTCGACACGCGCACGACGTAGCGGGACGTCTTGCGCAACCCGCCCGCACCGAGCACGTGCACGTCGGAGCCGTACCCGTAGAGCTCGAAGATCTCCCGGCGCAACCGCCGCGCGATGGACCCCATGTCCACCTCGGCCTCGACGATCACCCGGCCTCCGACAATGTGCAGACCACCGGCGAACCGCAGCAAGGCCGACAATTCCGCCTTGCGTGAGCTGACCTGCGATACAACGAGCCTGCTCAGCTCGTCCTTCACCTCGGCTGTCATCGCCACGAGACGCGCTCCTTTCCCACCGACCCGGAACGCACATCCGATCCCGTGTGCCGTCCCTCGACTCGAAGCCCTGCCAGTTGCGACCGCGGCTGCCGGATCAGCTGATCCAGTGCGGCGGCTAGTTTTCCGGGATGATGCCGATCCGTTCCCGGCTCGGCGACATCGCTGAACGTTACCCGTGCACGCAACTGTTCGGCGGCTCTTGCCACATGTTCCCGTTGCCGCCCCTCGGGCACCGACGCCGAGTCGACGAGCACGTCGTCGACCGCGAAATCCGGTGCGTGCTGGGACAATACATGCAGATGACGTTCGGCCGAAAAGCCGGCCGTCTCCCCCGGCTCGGCGGCCAGGTTCAGCACGAGCACCTTGCGCGCCCTGGTGTGCACCAGCGATTCGTGCAGTTTCGGCACGAGGACATGCGGAATGACGCTGGTGAACCACGAACCAGGGCCGAGCACAACGACATCCGCGTGTTCGATGGCCGAGGTCGCCTCGGGGCTGGCAGGCGGATCGGACGGAATCAGCCGCACCCGCCGGACCTTACCCGGCGTGGTCGCCACCGCAACCTGACCGCGTACGCACCGCCCGATCCGCGGATCCGCTTCCAGGCCCGACACTTCGGCCTCGATGTCGAGCGGGATCGGTGACATCGGCAGCACCCGGCCGGTGATCCGCAGCAACCTGCCCACCTCGTCGAGCGCGGCCACCGGGTCGCCGAGGACATCGGTGAGCCCGGCCAGGATCAGATTGCCGACCGAGTGACCGGCCAGCGCGCCCGTTCCGCCGAAACGGTGCTGCACCGTCGTCGCCCAGACGCCGTCGGCGTCCTCGGCGAGGGCGGCCAGCGCCATCCGCAGGTCACCCGGCGGCAGCATGCCCAGTTCGGCGCGCAGCCTGCCAGATGACCCGCCGTCGTCGGCGACGGTGACGACCGCGGTGATGCGCCTGGTCAGCCTGCGTACCGCCGTCAGGGTCGCGTAGAGCCCGTGTCCGCCGCCCAGCGCGACAACCGCCGGGTCGGCTTCCCATCCACTCATTCGCGCCCCAGATCCCGGTGCACGACGCGGACGACGTCCACCGCCGCGTGCCCGGTATCGGCGCCGATGCGCTCGCCGAGCGCCTCGGCGATCGCCACACTGCGATGCTTGCCGCCGGTGCACCCCACTGCCACCGTCATGTATCGCTTCCCCTCTTGGCGGTATCCGGTCGTGGTCAGGTCGACGAGATGGTGGCAGGTCTGCAGGTAGTCCTGCGCGCCCGGCCTCGACAACACGTAGTCGCTGACCACCGATTCCTGGCCCGTGTGTTCCCGCAGCTCGGGAATCCAGTGCGGATTGGGCAGGAATCGGACATCCAACACCATGTCGGCGTCGAGTGGAACACCGTACTTGAATCCGAACGACTGCACGGTCAGTTGCAGCGCTGCTGGCGCGCCAGCGCCGTAGACCTCCTCCAGCTTGCGGTGCAGCTGGTGGATCGACAGCTCGGTGGTGTCGATGACGACATCGGCCGCAGCCTTCACCGCGGCCAGCCGCACCCGCTCGGCGGTCAGGCCGGCCGACAGGGTGCCGTCGGGGCTGTCGCTCTGCAACGGGTGCCTGCGCCGTGCGAAGCCGAATCGCCGGATCAGGACGTCGTCGGAGGCTTCGAGGAACAGCACTCTCGTCCGGATGCCTGCCGAGCGCAGCTGCTCGGTGACGCCGGAGAGATCACCGGTGAAGAACCGGCTGCGCACGTCCATGACCAGCGCCAGGCGCCGGATCGGTGGTTCGGCTGCGGCGCCGAGCTCGATCATCCGCCCGATCAGTTCGGGCGGCAGGTTGTCGGTGACGTACCAGCCGAGATCCTCCAATACGCGCGCGGCTGTGCCGCGGCCCGCGCCGGACAAGCCGGTCACGATGACCACTTCTACTGGTTGCTTTTTGTCGGTGGCCGACCCGGTCTTTCCGGGTACCGCCCCCGCATTGTTGTTCGATTCGACGCGTGTCATGTCCTACCGGATCCGTTTCTGGGTGCCTTTCGATCATCCCGCACCGGTTCGGGTATCGGGCGCAGACACACAACGTACGGCACTCGCAATCTTGCGTCCTGTGATCCGCGCCCGTCCCCAGCTACGGGCTGTTCAGTGCTTCCAGTACCGCTTTCGCCGTGGAGACGCCGATACCCGGCACCGATGTGATCTCTTCGACAGTCGCGTCCTTGATACGGGCGACCGAGCCGAAGTGGGTGACCAGCGCGGTTCGCCTCGCCTCGCCGAGGCCACGCACCGAGTCCAGCGCCGATGCCGTCATCCGCCGCGAACGCTTGCTGCGGTGGAAGTTGATCGCGAAGCGGTGCGCCTCGTCGCGAACGCGTTGCAGAAGGTAGAGCGCTTCGCTGTTGCGCGGCATGATCACCGGGTCGGGTTCGCCGGGCACCCACACCTCTTCGAGCCGCTTGGCGAGGCCGATCACCGCGACGTCGGTGATGCCGAGTTCGTCGAGCACCTCGGCGGCCGCGGCGACCTGGGGCGCGCCGCCGTCGACGACGTAGAGGTTGGGCGGGTAGGCGAAGCGGCGCGGCTTGCCGGTGGTCGGGTCGACGCCGGGGCGCGAGGTCGGCTCGTCGGTGTCGTCGATCTCGACGTCGACGACCTGCTGGCGGTCGCGGGCAAGTCTGGCGAAGCGGCGGCGCGTCACCTCGGCGATGCTGCCGACGTCGTCGGAGCGGCCTTCGCCTGCGGCCTCCTTGATCGCGTAGTGGCGGTAGTCGGATTTGCGGGCAAGGCCGTCCTCGAAGACCACAAGCGAGGCGACGACGTCGGTGCCCTGAACGTGGCTGATGTCGACGCACTCGATCCGCAGCGGTGCGCTGTCGAGGTCGAGGAAGTCCTGGATGTCTTGCAGCGCTTGCGATCTCGAAGTCAGATCGCCCGCGCGCTTGAGTTTGTGCTGGGCCAGCGCCTCCCCCGCGTTGCGCTGCACCGTCTCGGCGAGCGCCTTCTTGTCGCCGCGTTGCGGGACGCGCAGCGAGACCGCCGAACCGCGCAGCCTGGTCAGCCAGTCCTGGATCTCCTCGGCGTCGGCGGGCAGTTCGGGCACCAGCACCTCGCGCGGAACGACGACGACATCACCGTCGGCGTTCTGCTCGGCCATGGCGGCCTGTTCGCCGTAGAACTGGGTGAGGAACTGTTCGACGAGCGCCGCGAGTTCGGTCCCGGATTCGGCGACGTCGAGCGCGTCGCCGGACTTGTCGACCACCCAGCCGCGCTGGCCGCGCACGCGACCGTCGCGGACGTGGAAGATCTGGACGGCGGCTTCGAGTTCGTCGGTGGCGAAGGCGATCACGTCGGCGTCGGTGCCAGAGCCGAGCACCACCGCCTGCTTCTCCAGCGCGCGGCGCAAGGCCTGCACGTCGTCGCGCAGGCGGGCGGCGGTCTCGAAGTCCAGGTCGTCGGCGGCCTCGTGCATGCGCCGTTCCAGCGCACGCACCATCCTGTCGGTCTTGCCGGAGAGGAAATCGCAGAAGTCGTCGACGATCTGGCGGTGCTCGTCGTCGGTGACCCGGCCGACGCACGGCGCCGAGCACTTGTCGATGTAGCCGAGCAGGCAGGGACGCCCGATCTGGCTGTGCCGCTTGAAGACTCCGTTGGAGCAGGTGCGCGCGGGGAACACCCGCAGCAGCAGGTCGAGTGTCTCGCGGATCGCCCAGGCGTGGGCGTAGGGGCCGAAGTAGCGCACGCCCTTCTTGCGGGCGCCGCGGTAGACGAACAGGCGCGGATACTGCTCGTTCAGCGTCACCGCGAGCACCGGATAGGTCTTGTCGTCGCGGTAGCGGACGTTGAACCGCGGATCGAATTCCTTGATCCAGTTGTATTCGAGCTGCAGCGCCTCCACCTCGGTGGACACCACCGTCCACTCGACACTGGCCGCCGTGGTCACCATCTGCCTGGTCCGCGGATGCAGCGAGTACACATCGGCGAAGTAGGAGTTCAACCGGCTGCGCAGGCTCTTGGCCTTGCCGACATAGACGACCCGCCCGTGCACGTCCCGGAACTTGTACACACCGGGTTCGACGGGAATAGTGCCCGGCGCCGGCCGGTACGTCGCGGGATCTGCCACCCATCCAGCCTAGCGAGCACGTCCGACAGGCAGGTCGCGCTCCGGATATCGGCTCTCCCCGAGATGACGCGCGTGCACCGATGATCTTGAATAGTGCGCGGGGGGGGCTTCTGCCGGAATCGATCTGTGCTGCCGTCTCCCGATGATCCACTCGGAAAGGACAGCCGTTGACCGGCCCCGAACACCATCCCGCCGTACCGAATTCCGCACCGGGCGACCCGGCGACCGCCCAGCCGATCGCACCCGTGCCCGGCCACGAGCCGTATCCCTCGGCGCCTCCCCACCAGACCTACGGTGGTCCGGCGGCTCCGCACTCCGGATCCGGCCGCGGGCCCGACGGCAGCTATGTGACGTACCCCGCCGATCCCGGATACCCCGGCGGCCCCGGACAGCCCGGCTATGCCCCGTACCCGGGCGGCCCCGGATACGCCGGGTACCCGCAATACGGCGGGTACCCGCAGGCTCCGGTCCGGATGCCGGGCAGCGTCCGCGCGGCCCAGGTGCTCTCGTTCGTCGCGGCGGGGCTCGGGCTGGCGCTGATCGTGGTCTTCGGTGCGATGGCGGGCGGTGAGGCCGCCGGGGGTGCCATGGCCGGCTTCGGACCGTTCCTCGTGCTGGGCGGGCTCGCGTTCGCGTTCCCCACCGGCGGCCCTGGGATCAGGACCACGGCCATCGTTGTCGGCGGCTTGACGGCGCTGTGCGGTCTCGGTTCGACGGCCAGCCAGATGCCGCCGAGCCTGCTCGGGATGCTGATCGGCGGTGCCGTCGCGATTCTGCTCGCGCAGCGGTCGGCGCACGATTGGTTCCACCGGCCGCGCTGATCAGCGCTCGGACGACCGCGCGACGGCAGGCGCGCCGACTCGCCTGTGTAGCGTGGGTGGCCGGCTTCCGTGCCGGAAAGGACGTCCGATGACCAACGCGCCCGCTGCCCCACTCC
This sequence comes from Nocardia sp. NPDC055053, assembly GCF_053608285.1. Lineage (NCBI taxonomy): Bacteria > Bacillati > Actinomycetota > Actinomycetes > Mycobacteriales > Nocardiaceae > Nocardia > Nocardia sp. NPDC055053. The sequence continues at coordinate 249,939 of NZ_JBSGVD010000003.1, forward strand.
ACGCCGACGATGACCTGTTCGACGAGGCCACCCCACCGGGGGTCATGCCGGGCACCGTGCGCGGTGCGCGGCTCATCGCCGCGGTCGCGGCCGCCGTCGGCGTCGTGCTGATCGCCATCACCGTCGCGCTGGGCACGGGAGGTTCGCTCGGTGCGCTGATCGCGGGTTATCTGCCGACTTTCGCGCTCGTCCCGCTGGTGCTGCTGTTCGGCCGCGGCGGTGACCTGGTCAGGAAGGCCACGGTCGGCGTCGCCGCGCTGGCGGGTCTGGTGTCGTGCACCGGGATCCTGACCGGTCTGCCGCCGGGTGCGGTCGGCATCGTCGCCAACGGTGCCGTCGTCGCCCTGCTTTTGCGGCCCTCCGCCAGCTCCTGGTTCACCCGTACTCGCTGAGCGCACGCGCACTCACGGTGACAATTCCGCCCCCGGTGATCTTGAATGGTCCAGGGGGGCGCCGGAATCGGTCTGTGTTGTCGTCTCCCGATGATCCACTCGGAAAGGACAGCCGTTGACCGGCCCCGAATACCAGCCCGCCGCAACGAATTTCGTGCCGGGCGAGCCAGCGTCCCCGCAACCGTCCACGTCCGGCTTCGCCGCTCCGAGGTCGCAGGCCGATCCGGCGCAGCACCAGCCCTACGGTGCGCCGGTCGCGCCGCTGCCCCGCTCGACCCGCAGGCACGACGGCAGTTACGTCATCTACCCCGGCGATCCCGGCTACCCCGTCGCAGCTGATCCCGCGCAGGCGCCGCACCACCCTATGGGCGCGGTGACCCCGGACGAGCCCTATTCCGGGCAGGCAGGCGCGCCCTCTGCGATCCCGGCCTGCCCGCCGCACGGCGAGCCCACCTGGCCTGTCACGATGCCGGCATCGGTCCGCGCGGCGCAGGTGATCAGCTGGGTCTGTGGTGGGCTCGGTATTGCGCTCGTGGCCATTCTGATCGCCAACGACCTGCCCGAGGCCGCGGGCGCCGCCATCGCGGGCTTCCTGCCGTTCCTGTTCCTGGCGATCTTTGCCTTCGGATTCACCAGCGGAGGCGCCGGTATCCGCGGTTGCGCGATCGCAGTCGCGTGCCTGGAGGCGCTGTGCGGTGCCGGGTCGATCTCGCAGCAGACGCTTCCTGGCCCGATCGGCATGGTCGCCGGTGCCGCGATCGCGATCCTGCTGGCCCAGGCATCCGCGCAACGCTGGTTCGCGCGCCCGCACTGATCAGGCGGGCGGGACTTCGTCGAGCCGGATGCCGTGGGCGATGACCGCCTCGATCAGGGCGCGCGGGCGGTCGGCGGTCGGCACGGCCTCGACGAGGGCGAACCGGGCGCCGAGCGCGGCGGCGCCACCGTCGGCCTCGACGCTGTCGCCGATCATCAGCACACGCCCTGGATCGACGCCGAGTCGTTCGATGGCGTCGCGGAAGATCGCGGCGTTCGGTTTGACGGCGCCGATCTCGTAGGACAGCGTCATCGCACCGATCAGGCCGTCCCAGCCGTGTTTCGCGAAGGCGGGGCGGATGTCGAAGGCGATATTGCTGACGATGCCGATCGGAATGCCCTGGGCGGCCAGGGATTCCAGGACGGTGCCGGTATCGGGATACGGCGTCCACGCCAGCGGGTCGATGAGCCGCTCGTAGAGGCGGGCGGCCTTGGTGTCGGGGACCCCGGAGCCACGCAGCACTTCGAGATAGGCGTGCCGGTGCAGGGCCGGGTCGAGATCACGGTTGTCCCAGGCGTGCTGACCTGCCGCGTCGAAGGTCATGAACTGCTCGACCGGAGCCGTCATCCGCCGCAGCACTTCGGCTTTCGCCGCGACGTCGAACGGCGCACCGTCGTCGTCGATCAGCTCGTCGGCCCAGGTCCGATCGTCTTCCAATCGGAAGACCGTGCCGGAGAAGTCGAACAGCACCGCGTCGATATCCATCTCGCCAGGGTAGCGAGGCCCGCACGGGGTACCGGGCGGAAAAATGGTTCGGCAACCGAAGATTCGTGCCGTCGTCACCGGCGCGTCGACGGCGCGGCAACCCGTCGATCGCGGGCGCTGCGCCGGAAAAAGTCGGCAGGGGTAGGCCGTGCGGGGTTACGCTGCCAGGATGACGCCAAGGCGACAGACGTGGATCGGGGCCGCGGCGGCCGGAGTGCTCACGGTGGGTCTGCTGACGGGCTGCTCGTCGAACGACACCGCGGCAGCCGAGTGCACGAGCACGCCGAACGGCACTCCCGTCTCGGCGGCGCCCGCGACCGGCGCCCCGACCACGCAGAATCTCAGCACCAACCCGGAGATCGCGTCGGGCTACCGCTCGGACATGACCGCGGTGCGCACCCGCACGTACGCGGTCTCCACCGCCAACCCGCTCGCCACCGAGGCCGCGTGCCGGGTGCTGCGGGCGGGCGGCACGGCCGCCGACGCGCTGGTCACCGCGCAGGCGATGCTCGGGCTCGTCGAACCGCAGGCCTCCGGCATCGGCGGCGGCGCGTTCCTGCTGCACTACGACGCGAAGTCGCGCACCGTCGAGGCCTATGACGGCCGGGAGACCGCGCCCGCCGCGGCCACCGAGAACTACCTGCGCTGGGTCAGCGACACCGACCGCACCGAACCCGCACCGAACACCCGGGCCAGCGGCCGGTCCATCGGCGTACCCGGCGTGCTGAAGATGCTCGAACTCGCGCACCGCGAGCACGGGATGGCCGCGTGGAAGGAACTGTTCGACCCGGCGATCAGCCTGGCCGACAGCGGTTTCGCGATCAGCCCGCGGCTGGCCGGGCAGATCGCCGAGTCGGCCAAGGACCTCTCCGCCGACGAGGGCGCGCGTGGGTATTTCCTCGAAGCCGACGGCTCACCCAAGAAGGCAGGCACGGTTCTCACCAACCCCGCCCTGGCCAAGACACTGTCCGCCGTCGCCACCGACGGCGCGCAGGCCCTCTACACCGGAGCCATCGCCCAGGACATCGTCGAGGCGACGGGCAGCACCGCGGGTGGGCGCACCCCCAGCGTGCTGACCACCTCCGATCTGGCGGACTACCAGGTCAAGAAGCGCGCCGCGCTGTGTACCGGCTACCGCAAATTCGAACTGTGCGGCATGCCTGCCCCGTCCTCGGGCGGCAGCACCGTCGCCGCGACGCTCGGCATCCTGGCCAACTTCGACCTGGCCGCCCTGCGCCCGCAGGACCTCGACGCCAACGGCGGGCGCCCCGACGCGCAGGCCGTGCACCTGATCTCCGAGGCGGAGCGCCTGGCCTACGCCGACCGCAACAAGTACGTCGCCGACCCGGATTTCGTTCCGCTGCCGGGCAATTCGGTGCTCTCCCTGGTGCACCCGCAGTACCTGAAGCAGCGTTCGACGCTGATCGACCCGCAGCGCAGTATGGGCACCGCCAAGCCCGGCGACCTCGGCCCGGTACCGCTGGGCAACGGCCCGCAGCCGCCCGAGCACGGCACCAGCCACATCTCCGTCGTCGACAAGTACGGCAATGCCGCCGCGATGACCACGACCGTCGAGGCGGCGTTCGGCTCGTTCCACTTCGTCGACGGCTTCCTGCTGAACAATCAGCTCACCGACTTCGCCGCCGACCCGCTCGACCCGGACGGCACCCCGGTCGCCAACCGTCTGCAGCCCGGCAAACGCCCGCGCAGCTCGATGGCCCCCACCCTGGTGTTCGATCGCGACGACGCGGGCAACCGCGGCGACCTCGCCCTGGTGACCGGTTCGCCCGGCGGCGCGGTGATCATCCAGTTCGTGGTGAAGACCCTGGTCAACGTCCTGGACTGGGGCGTCGACCCGCAGCAGGCGGTCTCCGGCGTCTCCTTCGGCGCGGGCAACACCCCGGTGACCGGCATCGGCGGCGAACACCCCGACATCAATGCCACCGACAACGGCGACCACGACCCCCTCGTCCAGCGCCTGCGCGCCATGGGCCACCAGGTCTCGGTGGCACCACAGACCAGCGGTCTGAGCGCACTGCAACGCGACGGCAAGGACGGCTGGATCGGCGGCGCCGACCCCCGCCGCGAAGGCGCGGTCCTCGGCGACACCCGCTAGCGGGTCAGTCCTGGTCGGACGAATACTTGGCGCCCAGTTCACGCAGACGCTCGATGGCGTCGGCGGCGTGGGCCTTGTCGTTGGAGCGGATCGCCAGCACCGGGACGTAGTCGTCGTCGGCCAATTCGAGGCGGGCCCACGACTTGCGATCGGGGAACGCGGCGCCGCGGATGTAGGCCCACGGGTACTCGTGATCGCCGAGGATATTGCGGACCGCGACCCCCGCGGCGCCCGCGCGGACCCTCGGCCGGGTGAGCAGCAGGACAGCGGCCGCGCCGAGGACGCCGATCAGGATCATCCCGATCTGGTCGGCGACCCGGAAGTTCACCCCGGTCGAACCGGTGCGCAGGAGCAGACCACCGGCGGTGAAGAAGACGAGGATGACGATCGCGACCACCACGGCGGTCCGGATCGCGCGCCGCGGCCGCACCTCGAATTCCCAGGTAGCCCCGGGTTCGGGTGCGCCCGCACCGCGCCGCCAGGTCCGCACCACCGGCACGGTCACGCCGATCGCAGGGCGCGCAGGGTGAGCGCGGCGTCCAGGGCGGCGGCGCAGGCCTGCTCGCCCTTGTCCTCGGACGAACCGGGCAGCCCGGCGCGGTCGCGCGCCTGCTGCTCGTCATTGGTGGTGAGCACGCCGTTGGTGACAGGAGTGGCCGCATCCAGCGACACCCGGGTCAGCCCGGCGGTCACCGCGTCACACACGTACTCGAAATGCGGTGTGCCACCCCGGATCACGACACCGAGCGCGACGACGGCATCGTGCGTGCGGGCCAGTTCCTGGGCGACCACCGGCAGTTCCATCGCACCGGCGCAGCGCACCACGGTCACCTGCTCGACGCCCGCTTCCTCGGCGACCCGCTGCGCGTTGGCGACGAGGGTGTCGCAGATCTCGGTGTGCCACCGCGAGGCGACGATGCCGAGTTTGACGTCTTTGGCCTGTGCCAGCGCGAAGGACGGGACGCCCGTGCCGCTCATCGTTGCTGCCTTTCGGGAGTGTGCGTGGTGGTCACTGCGCGGTTTCGCCCAGATCCAGGTCGTCGAGGCCGATCAGGTCGTGGCCCATGCGATCCCGCTTGGTGCGCAGGTAGTGCAGGTTCTCGGCATTGGCGCGCAACGGCATCGGCACCCGCTCGGTGATCCGCAGGCCGTAGCCGTCCAGCCCGACCCGCTTGGCCGGGTTGTTGGTGAGCAGACGCATCGACCGGATACCCAGATCGACCAGGATCTGCGCGCCGGTGCCGTAGTCACGGGCATCGGCGGGCAGGCCGAGATCGAGATTGGCGTCGACGGTGTCGCGGCCGGTGTCCTGCAGCTGGTAGGCCTGCAGCTTGTGCATCAGGCCGATGCCACGGCCCTCGTGCCCGCGCATGTAGAGCACGACACCGCGGCCCTCGGCGTCGACCATCTCCAGCGCCGCGTCCAGCTGCGGACCGCAGTCGCAGCGCAGCGAACCGAAGACATCGCCGGTCAGGCACTCCGAGTGCACGCGCACCAGCACGTCCTCGCCGTCGCCGATGTCGCCACGCACCAGCGCGACGTGTTCGGCCTCGTCGAAGATGCTCTGGTAGCCGACCGCCTTGAAGTCACCGTGCGCCGTCGGAATCCGCGCCTCGGCCACCCGGACGACATGCTTCTCGTGCTTGCGCCGCCAGGCGATCATGTCGGCGATCGAGATCATCGCCAGATCGTGCTCGTCGGCGAAGACCCGCAGCTCGTCGGTGCGGGCCATGTGCCCGTCGTCCTTCTGGCTGACGATCTCGCAGATGACGCCTGCCGGGCGCAGACCGGCCATCCTGGCCAGGTCGACCGCGGCCTCGGTGTGGCCGGGACGGCGCAGCACGCCGCCGTCCTTGGCGCGCAGCGGCACCACGTGACCGGGCCTGGTGAACTCGTCGGCCTTGGCCTTGGCACTGGCGAGCAGCCGCATGGTGACCGCGCGGTCGGCGCCCGAGATGCCGGTCGTGATGCCCTCGCGCGCGTCGACCGAGACGGTGTAGGCGGTGCCGTGCTTGTCCTGGTTCATCGCGTAGGCGGGCGGCAGGCCGAGGCGGTCGCAGTCGTCGCCGGTCAGCGGCACGCAGATGTAGCCGGAGGTGTAGCGGATCATGAACGCGACCAGCTCCGGAGTGGCCTTCTCGGCCGCGAAGATGAGATCGCCCTCGTTCTCCCGGTCCTCGTCGTCGACGACGACGACAGCCTTGCCGGCCGCGATATCGGCGACCGCGCGCTCGATGCTGTCCAACCTGGTCACGTCTGCTTGCTCCGTAATTTTGGCGGCCGGGGCCGCGTGTTTCTCGGCCCTGAGGCCTCGATTCTTCCCTCCCGCCGGGCACTCCTTCGTCGCACCCTCTGGTCAGTCCAGAATCGAGGCGGCCGAGAAACTGCCGGGGATGGCATTGATTACCACATTACGGCGTGCGATCGGGGGCTCCGGCGACCGCCCGCCGTCTCGTAGGTCAGCCTCGCTGGGCGAGTCGCTCCACGTACTTGGCGATCACGTCGACCTCGAGATTCACCGTGGTGCCGACGGGCGCGGTGCCGAGGACGGTCAGCGCCAGCGTGGTCGGGATCAGGGAGACCTCGAACCAGTCGCGGCTGCCGTCGGCGGCGGGCTCGTCGGCGATGCCGAGGCCCGACACGGTGAGGGAGACGCCGTCGACGGTGATCGAGCCCTTCTCCACCACGTAGCGCGCGATCGCGTCGGGCAGCGAGATCCGGACGACCTCCCAGTTCTCCGACGGCGTCCGCGAGAGCACGATGCCGGTGCCGTCGACGTGGCCCTGCACCAGATGGCCGCCGAGGCGGCTGTTGAGCGCGGCGGCGCGCTCGAGGTTGACCCGGGAGCCGGCGACCAGGGCGCCGATGCTCGACCGGTTCAGCGTCTCCGCCATGACGTCGACGGTGAAGCTGTCGCCATCGATCACGTCGACGACGGTGAGGCAGACACCGTTGACGGCGATCGAATCGCCGTGCCCGGCATCGGAAGTCACCAGCTTGCCGCGGATCGTCAACCGGGCGGCGTCGGCCAGCTGTTCGGTGGCGACGATCTCGCCCAGCTCTTCGACGATCCCTGTGAACATGCCTGACTCCCTTGTCGCGTCATCTGTACCCGTTGGGCCCAACAGCAGGTGGGTGGCCGCTATTCCCGGCGGCACCCGCTCGCCGCACAGCCTAGTGGCGGGCCGGGTGAGGCCTGCCGGGTCGGGGTCGCTTCGGACCGCGGGCACGGTCACGTCCGGGGAAACGGACAGCGGTGCATCGATCCGGCGGTGAACGCAGGCCGACATGACGAAACATCGCCGTTAATCATTCCGGCGGTAATTGTTCAATCGAATTTTCGACAGATTCGGTCACAGCCATTCGTCCGGCAGCTCTAACCTGTCCTTACCCCTGAATTACGAACCAGAAACACGGTGATTCGAATGCTTGCGCCGGGCGGGTCATTGACGCAACATTGTTATGTCGCCGATTCCTGCTGTTCAACTTTTCGGCTCGGCCTGGTCGGCGGCGCATTCGGCCCGCGGCAAGGCAGTCGTGGGCAGTTCGACCCAGGGATAGTCCACCACTCCAGGAAGTCAGACAATACTGTGGGTCACAACAGGTTCGATAGATGTGGGGGTGCCGTGTGAGCACATTGGTCGATTCCACGCTGGAAATTCGGTGCGTCCGTTATCGGCGGGAACTGCACCTGCCCGCGACGATCGATCCCGATTCCCGTCGCATTCTGCTGTTGATCGGCGCGCACTACGGCGCGGTTACCATGCCGAGCGATCTGGGCGAGCGGGTGCAGGCCCGATTGCGCGGCGCCGCGATCGCGGGACCGGTCGTCGACCACCCGCGGGCCAGGCGCTGGACCTTCCTCACCGGCCCGCACCGCCCCGAAACCCTCACCCCCACCGCGTCCGCCGAACTGTTCCGGCTCTACACGACGGTCGCGTGCCACGGCAGCCAGATCGTGCTGCCCTCACCCGACGACGAGCGCACCGGCTACCGCACCTGGGTGCAGGCGCCCGTGGCGGCCGACACCCGGCCGCCGGTGCAGGCGGTGATCGAAGCGGCGCGGGCGCTCGGCACCCGCAAACTCCGCTCGCTCTGATCGAATTCGGGATCTACGGCTGCCAGACGGCAGTCGCGATGCTGCGCAGCGTCTGCACGGCGGCACCGGGATCGGCGGTGTTGTAGACCGCCGAGCCCGCGACGAAGCAGTCGATGCCCGCCGCGGCGGCCTGCTCGATGGTGTCGAGGTTGATGCCACCGTCGATCTCGACGACGAGCTGCAATTCGCCCGCGTCGACCAGATTGCGCACGATCCGCGCCTTCTCCAGCACGCCTGGAATGAACGACTGCCCGCCGAAACCGGGCTCGACGCTCATCACCAGCAGGGTGTCGAATTCGCGCAGGATCTCGAGGTACGGCTCGATGGGCGTATTCGGCTTCACCGACAGCCCGGCCTTGCCGCCCGCGGCGCGGATGTCCCGGGCCACCGCGATCGGGTCGTCGGTCGCCTCGGCATGGAAGGTGACGTTGTAGGCGCCCGCCTCGGCGTAGCCCGGCGCCCAGCGGCCGGGGTCGTCGATCATCAGGTGGCAGTCGAACGGGATGTCGGTGGCCTTGAGCAGGCTCTGCACCACCGGCAGGCCGAGTGTGAGGTTCGGCACGAAATGGCCGTCCATGACATCGACGTGGAGCCAGTCGCAGCCTTCGACAGCGGCCGCCTCGGCAGCCAGGTTCGCGAAGTCCGCAGACAGGATGGACGGGGCGATCATCGGCTTGGCCGGGCGGGAGAACGTCGGTGTGGACACAGCGCGCAAGTGTAGCGACCAAATGGTGATTGCCCTGCCGGGATGTGGGTAGCCTCCATAGGGTGACCAATATTTCGGCGGAACAAGGGCTGTTCAGCGCCCCGGTGGAGATTCGCGTAGCAGCTTCGTTGACCCAGCTGCCGATCCTGCGCGGACTGGCCGAAACCCTGGTCCTGCTCAGTGATTTCACTCTCGACGAGGTCGCCGACGTGCGCCTGGCCGTGGACGAGGTCTGCTCGACGCTCATCGCGATCGCGGCGCCTGGTTCGACGCTGACCTGCGAATTCGTCGTCGGTGACAGCGAACTGATGGTGCGGGTCGACGGTGTCGCCGCGGCCGAGGGCATGCCCGATCAACGCAGCTTCGGCTGGCACGTGCTGCGCACGCTCAGCGACGAGGTGAGTGCCGACCAGCAGGGCTTCGACACGGTCGTGTCCGGTTATCCCACGACGGTCCGATTCCGTCGGGTCCGGGGGAAGGCGTAGTGCACGGCGAGGACACCACCGAAGACCACAAGCCCGACCAGGAAACCCGTGCCGAACCGCAGGCCGCCGACAACGGCGCCGCGGCGGAGAACCCGGCCGAGGAGATCGTCGACGAGGACGCCGAGACCGCGGAGCCGGTATCCGGCTACGACGACGTCAGCGCGCTGTTCGAGCGTCTCGCGGCGACCGAACCCGGCAGCGTCGCGCACGCGGTCGCGCGGGACGCGCTGATCAACCGGTGCATTCCGCTGGCCGATCACATCGCCAGGAAGTTCAGCGGTCGCGGCGAACCGTTCGACGATCTGTCGCAGGTGGCGCGCGTCGGCCTGGTGCACGCGGTGGACCGGTTCGACCTGAGCCGCGGCTCGAACTTCCTGTCCTTCGCGGTGCCGACGATCATGGGTGAGGTCAGGCGCTACTTCCGCGACAACACCTGGGCGATGCGAGTTCCCCGGCGGGTCAAGGAGACCCACCTACGCATCGGGGCAGCGGTCGATCAGCTGTCGCAACGGCTCGGTCGCTCCCCGACCGCGAAGGAGATCGCGGCCGAACTCGACGTCGACCCCGACGAGGTCACCCAGGCGGTGATCGCGGGCAACGCGTATCAGCCCACCTCGATCGATGCCGCCTCGGTCGGGCGCGACAGCGATGCCTCGCTGCTCGACACCCTCGGCGAGGAGGAATCGCAGTTCGACCGGGTCGAGGAGTACATCGCGGTGCGTCCGCTGCTTGCGGGCCTGCCCGAACGCGAGCGCCGCATTCTGACGATGCGCTTCTTCGAGTCGATGACGCAGACCCAGATCGCGTCCCAGCTGGGGATCTCCCAGATGCACGTCTCGCGGATCCTCGCGAAAACCCTTGCCCGCCTGCGCGAATTGTCCGAACGGGACTGAGATCACCGGGACAACGATGTCCCTACGCGCCCTGCCGTTCGCGCCGCAGCCGGGCGGGCGCCCGCAGCCACCAGGCGCTGTCGAGGAGTTCGGCGAGCTGGTCTGCGTCGACCGCCGCGAGATCGATGAGAACGTACGGGCTGCCGTCGTAGTGCGGTGTCGTGTAGAACGCCGGATCACCGGAGGCCAGGAGGGCTTCCTTCTCCCCCGGCTCACACAGCAATGCCAGCCCACCCTCGGCCTCGACCCGCAACCGCGCGAACCCCTTCCCCCCGACTTTGAGCCCGGGACTCCGCCACCAGGTGCCTTCCTCCACGCCCGGCAGCGCTGTCGCTACTTCCACCACCTGCTCCCACGTCATCGCCATGCCCCGATTCTGCGCCTGTTCGGGCGCCGGGCGATTGGACGAATGTCACGTGCCGGCGGGTCGCGGTGCAGCCGGTCGGACACGCTCGAGCCAGGCCCGAAGCAGGGCCGGTTGCCCCGTGTCCGCGAGCAACGGTGTGAGCCGGTCCACCGTGTCCGAGCTGAGCACGCGGTCGCGGTTGGCCGATGTCGGCAGCCGCGGTGCGAGCCGGACCGGCGCGCTCGTGCCAGACCGATCAGAGTCGCGGTCGCGGTTGTCCGTGTCCGCGGGCTACGACCTGCGCGTCGTAGCCCGCCGACCGCTAGTCGAGCGGTTTGCGCAGGGCCGCGAGGAACATCGCGTCGGTGCCGTGGCGGTGGGGCCACAGCTGGGCCGACGGGCCGTCGCCGAGGTCGGTGACGCCGGGGAGCAAGTCGCGGGTGTCGAGTTGCTCGGCGCCGGAGCGGCGGACGAAATCGGCGACGACCGCGACGGTCTCGGGCAGGTGCGGTGAGCAGGTCGAGTACACGACCACGCCGCCGGGGCGCAGCAGATCCCAGGCTGCGGTGAGCAGTTCACGCTGCAGGGTGACCAGTTCCGGCACGTCGGCGGGAGTGCGGCGCCAGCGGGCCTCGGGCCGGCGACGCAGCGCGCCGAGGCCGGTGCAGGGGGCGTCGACGAGGACGCGGTCGTAGCCGGGGGTCAGGCCGCTGTCCCTGCCGTCGGCGACGTGCACGGTGACGGGCAGTCCGCGGGTGGACTTGCGGACCAGTTCCGCGCGGTGCTCGGCAGGCTCGACGGCGTCGACGGTGAACAGGTCGATCGCGGCCAGCGCGCCCAGCATGGCCGCCTTGCCGCCGGGACCCGCGCAGAGATCGAGCCAGCGGCCCGCGTCGGGGCCGTTCAGCGGTGCCTTGGTCAGCGCGACGGCGACGAGCTGACTGCCCTCGTCCTGGACCGCGGCGATGCCGTCGCGGACGGGTTCCAGCTGACCGGGGTCGCCGCCATCGAGATACACCGCATAGGGGGACCAGCGGCCTTCCTCGCCGCCCGTGACCAGCGCGAGTTCTTCGGCGGTGATCTCACCGGGCCGCGCGACCAGGTGCACGACCGGGCGCTCGTCGTCGGCGGCCAGCAGCGCACCCAGTTCGCCCGCCTGCGCGCCGAGCGCATCGGCGAAGGACTGCGCGATCCAGGCGGGGTGGGCGTATTCGAAGGCGAGGCCGCCGACGGGATCGGCGGGCGCCAGCTCGGCTACCCACTCCTCGACCGTCTTCTCTCCCGCCCGGCGCAGCACCGCGTTCACGAAACCGGCACGGCCCTGGCCGAATTCGGCACGCGCCAGATCGACGGAGGTATCGACGGCGGCATGCGCGCTCGTGCGAGTCCGCAGCAGCTGATAGACGCCCAGTCGCAGAATATCCAGGATCGGCCCGTCGATTTCGGCCACCGGCCGCCCCGCGCACGCCGCGATCACCGCGTCGAGCTGCCCCTGCGAGCGGCACGCGCCATAGGTCAGCTCGGTCGCGAACGCGGCATCACGCCCACTGATCTTGCGCTCCCGCAACAACTTCGGCAGCACCAGATTGGCGTAGGCGTCGCGCTCCCGCACGGCCCGCAGCACATCGAGTGCTACTTCGCGCGCGGGGTCGACCGGCTCGCCACGCCGCTTCCGCGGGCTCGGCACACTCGGATCAGGCCGATCCTCGCGCCTGCGATCCGCCCTCGGACTTGCCTGGCTTCCGCCACGCTCACCCGCCGAGCGCTTGCTGCCGCGCGCGGCGTCGCCGCCTGAGTGCGAACCACCGGCGCGACCCGCTGCGGCGCCACGTGTATCCCCTTCGCGCGCAGCACGATCCGCAGAGGCCCGACCACGGGTCGCACTGCCACGCCCCTGGGGACCACCCGACCGTTGAGTGCCCGATCGTTCGTCACGACCGCGCCGATCGTCGTCACGAACACCACCCGCACGCACGCCGGAACGTCCGGCGCCACTGCGATCGTCCGAGCGACGGTCGTCACCACGACGCCAATCGCCCGCGCCACGATCAGTACCACCGCGCGCATCGCTACGACGCTCGCCCGCATCGCGGGCCGATCCGCCGGAGCGCCGGTTACCGGCATCGCCGCGGTCGTCCGACCACCGCCCGCCGCCGGATCGCTGCGCGCCACGGTCGGAGCCGGGGCGAACGGTGCCGCCGCCCTTGGCCGCGCGCGCCGCCCAGCCCCCGTCGACATCCTTGCCAGACACCTTGCGTTCCTCGCGCGGTGCGGCACCGCTGCGCTCGTCGGCTTCCCGCCGACGCCTGCGATCCGACGCGCTCATCCGATCACCGTGCCCGGTGCCAGGCGGGCGCCGCGGGCCCAGTCCAGGGCGTTCATCATCTTCTTGCCGGGTGGCTGGACCTGGCCGAGCCGGACCGCCGTGGTCGACGTGCCGACGAAGACGCCGGACTTGCGCACCTCGATCTCGCGTTCGGGCAAGGTTTCCTCCACCATCTCCACCGGGCCGAGCTTGAGGCGCAGTCCGTTCATCTCGGTCCACGCGCCGGGCGCCGGGGTGACGGCGCGAATGCGGCGGTGGATGGCCAGTGCGGTCTCGTCGAACCGGATCCGGCCCGCTTCCACGGTGACCTTCGGCGCGTAGGACACGCCGTCGCCGGATTGCGGAATCGCTTGCAGCGTCCCGTCTTCCACGCCGTCGAGGGTCTTGTCCAGCAGGACGGCGCCCGCCTCGGCCAGCCGGGCGAGCAGCTCGCCCGCGGTGTCGCTGACGCCGACCGTCTCGGTCATCACGCCGTACACCGGGCCGGTGTCGAGGCCGGCCTCGATCAGGAAGGTCGACGCGCCGGTCATGTCGTCACCGGCATCGATCGCGGCCTGCACCGGCGCGGCGCCACGCCAGGCGGGCAGCAGCGAGAAGTGCAGGTTGATCCAGCCGTGGGTGGGAATGTCGAGCACCTGCTGGGGCAGCAACGCGCCGTAGGCCACCACGGGGCAGCAGTCCGGGGCCAGGTTGGTCAGCGCCGCGACGAACTCGGGCTCGGCGGGCTTGCGCGGGGTGAGTACCTGGATGCCGTGCTCGTCGGCGAGCTGCCCCACCGGGGAGCGCATGATCTTGCGGCCGCGGCCGGCGACGGCGTCGGGGCGGGTGATCACGGCGACGACCTCGTGGCGCTCGCTCTCGATCAGCCTGCGCAGCGACGGCACGGCGGGTTCGGGTGTTCCCGCGAAGACGACGCGCATCAGCGGCCACCGCCGACGCCGCTGGACTCGCGGACGGTGATTCCGGCACGGAACCAGTCGGATTCGCGGATGGTGCGCATCGCGTCCTTGCGGTCGGCCTGCTCGAGCTTGTTCACGAACAGCACGCCGTCGAGGTGATCGGTCTCGTGCTGCACGCATCGCGCGAGCAGCCCTTCGGCCTCGAATTCCACGGGCGCACCGGCACTGTCGACACCGGTGACGCGCACCCGCAGGGCGCGGCGCACGTCGTAGCGCACCCCGGGAATCGACAGGCAGCCCTCGGGCCCGACCTGCTCGTCCTCGCCGATCGCCGTCCATTCCGGGTTCACCACGTGTCCCGCGGCGTCACCGGTGTCGTAGACGAACACCCGCAGCCCGACCCCGATCTGCGGCGCCGCCATCCCGACCCCACCGTCGTCGTGCATGGTCTCGGTGAGGTCGGCGATCAACTGGCCGAGCTCGGCGCCGAACTCGGTGACCGCATCCGCACGGGAACGCAGAATGGGATCGCCGAACAGGCGAACGGGCTGAATGGTCACGCGGCGGCTCCCGGCTGGACGAAGTGCGGTCAGCCCATTCTATTGATCCCCGCGGCCGAGTCGTCGGCGCACCATCCGGCCGGGCCGTCAGGAATTTCCGGCGATGATCACCTGGGGAATACCGGTGCCGAGGGCAACCGGCTTGCAGACCGGAGCCGGGGCGTGGGCCGGGTCGAGCACGCGCAGCAGCAGCTGCTGCACGAACGGGTCGTAGACCAGGTGGAAATGGCCGGTCATGTCGTCGGCGCACAGGTCCTGCAGGACGAGGTTCTCCGCGCCCGCGCCGTGCAGCGCGATGTTCTCGAAGGGCTGGATCATCTCGTCGACCCGGCTGCCGACGGTGACGTAGCGGGGGCCGGGCACGGTGTCGCCACCGGCATTGAGCTCGACCATCAGCGGTTCACCCTGCGCCTGCTGGACCGCGGCCGTCGAGGTGACCTTCGCGTAGACGTCCATCATGCCGGGAACAGCCTGGCCGACCGGTACGAGGCCGTACATGACCCCGCCGTAGCTGGGCGAGGCGAGCCCGACCCAGGTGCCGACCTTCGGCGCTCCCCCGAGCTTGTTCACGTAGTACCGGCTGACGTTCGCGCCCTGGGAGAAGCCGACCAGGTCGACCTTCGCCGCCCCGGTCACCGCGAGCACGTCGTCGACGAACGCCGCGAGCTGGGCGAAGCTGATCCGCATGTCCTCGGTGCCGTAGGTGTCGGCGCCGGGCGCGCCGCCGTAGTTCAGGGCGAACACGCACATCCCCGCGTCGACGAGCTGCGGACCGATCCCCGCCCAATCGGAGTACGCACTGGAGTCGGTACCGTGCACGAGCACCACCGGACGCGGATGCTCGGCGGTCGGCTTACAGCCGAAGTTGTTGACCCCCAACGGAACCACGCCCGGATGCCCGTCCAGATAGCGGGCGGCGGCGAGATGGTCGGTCTGGCGCGGGCCCGGTTCGTTCGGCACGAGCGCAGGCCGGTACCCCGCGGGTTCGGCCCCGGCAGGCGAGGCCATGCTCCCGAAGGCCGCGGCGAGGGCTAGCGCGATCGCGCCCGCCCGTCGCTTTTGTGCCACTCCCCAAACCCGCTTGCGCCGCCGCTGTCCCATATCCCAAAGAAATACACCCTCGGAGAGGGTTTCGCACCTCCATATTCGGGGTATAGATGCCCCGAATTATCGGGGGTGCCGCGACGGCGCCGACCCCGCACCGGAAGCTCACTTCCCGGAAGTGGTGTCGCCCCCGGGCGTGATGTCGTCTTCGGCGAGGATCCGATACAGGGCCCGCCGGGTCTCGGTGAGCACCTCGGCCGCCTTGGCCGCCTGCTCCGCCGTGCCGACCTGGGCGACCTGACCGACCGCGCCCATCACCTGTCCGACCAATCCGCGCAGGTCAAGCGCCTGATCGCCGATGTCCTGCTTGACCTCGGCCCACGGGTCACCGAGCTCCTCGCGATTGGCCTCGACATAGGCCTTGCCCTCGTCGGTGAGCTGGGCGGTCTTGCGACCGGCCACCTTCTCGATGAGCACCAGACCCTCGTCCTCGAGCTGGGCCAGTGCCGGGTAGATGGATCCCGGGCTGGGACGCCAGACATCGTCGCTACGCTCGCGGATCTGCTGGATCAGCTCGTAGCCGTGCATGGGCCGCTCGACGAGCAGCAGCAGCACCGCGGCACGCACGTCACCGCGCCTGCCCCGGCCGCCGCGGCCGCGTCCACGACCGAAGCCGGGACCGAAACCCGGTCCGAAACCGGGGCCGAAGCCCGGTCCGAACTCGGGGCCGTGCCCGTGTCGCCCGCCCCGGCGGAACTGCCGCCGATCGGGACCGAATTCCGCGGAGCCGGGTCCACGACCGCGGCCGAAGTGTCCGAATTCTCGATTCTCTGCGTTGCGCATGACAGCCTCCTCAGGCTCTCTCGTTGTTCTTGACACTATCGACGATATATCGGCAATGCATCGAGTGCAAGGGGTATTCTTGTGATCACCATGACGGAGCCGCTGCGGCCGATGCGGTTGGCCGAACTCATCGCCTCGCTGTCGCTGGCCACCGATCTCGGCCTCGGGCAGCCGCAGGAGCACGTCTTGCGGCAGACGGTGCTGGCCACCCGGCTCGCCGACGCCGCAGGCCTGTCCGACGCCGATCGTGCCGCGGCGTACTACGTTTCGTTGCTCGCGTGGGTCGGCTGCGTCACCGACTCCCCCGAGATGGCCCACTGGTACGGCAACGATCTGCGGATCAGGGCCGACAGCTACGGCATCGACAAGACCGGGCTGCCGATGATGGCCTTCCTGCTCGGCCACCTGGACGCGGGCGGCTCCCCGCTCCGGCGCCTCTCGGTGACCAGCCGATTCCTGGCAGGCGGGATCCGCGACACCATGGACTCGTTCCTCACCCACTGCCGGACCGCCGCCGACATCGCCGAGCGCCTCGACCTGCCCGCCGCGGTCCGCGCCGCGCTGCCGCAGGCCTTCGAGCGCTGGGACGGCCACGGCGTGCCCGCGGGCCTGCGCGGTGACGCGATCATCCCGGTGATGCGGGTGGTCCACATCGCCGACGACGCGGAAGTACACGCCCGAGTCGGCGGCGTCGACGCGGCCGTGCAGATGTTGCGCGCCCGCCGCGGCACCGAATTCGATCCCGACCTGGTCGACCTGTGCGCCCGCGACGGTGGCGCGCTGCTCGACGGGCTCGATCAGGTCGACGCCTGGCGGCACGTGATCGACGGCTGCGCCGCCCTCGACCGCCCGATCCCCGAGGCCGAACTCACCGAGGTGCTCGCGGTATTCGCCGACTACGCCGACGCGAAAGCCACCTGGTTCCTCGGACATTCGCGCGCGGTCGCCGAACTGGCCGCGGCGGCCGCCCGCGAGTACGGCCTGCCCGCCGACCAGGCGACCCTGGTCCGCCGCGCCGCGCTGGTGTGCAGACTCGGCACCATCGGCGTCTCGACCGGCATCTGGAACAAGCCGGGGCCACTATCCCCGAGCGAGCGCGAACGCGTGCGCATGGTCCCCTATCTCACCGAGCGCGTCCTGGCCCGCAGCCCGCATCTCGCCGTGCTGGCCGGACCGGCCTCGATGGTCTACGAGCGGATGGACGGCTCCGGGTATCCGCGCGGGCTCACCGGCGCGATGCTGCCGCCTGCGGCCCGCATCCTGGCCGCCGCCCAGATGCTGCGCGCGCTCGGCGAGGACCGCGCGCACCGACCGGCCGCCGATCCCGACGAACGCGCGAGGATCCTGCGCGCCGAGGTGACCGCGGGCAGGCTCGACGGCGACGC
The DNA here is from genome assembly GCF_053608285.1 of Nocardia sp. NPDC055053. NCBI lineage: Bacteria > Bacillati > Actinomycetota > Actinomycetes > Mycobacteriales > Nocardiaceae > Nocardia > Nocardia sp. NPDC055053. Next base: position 267,552 of record NZ_JBSGVD010000003.1, read on the forward strand.
CGTCGCCGCGGTGCTGGCCGCCGCCCAGGGTCGAAGGCCGCGCAAACGCGCGCAGGTCGCCGGTCTGACCGCCCGCGAACTGGATGTGCTGGCACTGCTGGTGCGCGGACGTTCCACCAGGGAGATCGCGCAGGCGCTCGGCATCAGCCCCCGGACCGCGGGCAGCCATGTCGAGCACATCTACACCAAGATCGGCGTGCACAGCCGCGGCTCGGCCGCGGTGTTCGCCATGCGCCACGGCCTGCTGCCGGACGAGGATCAGCCCGCAAAGATCGGGTGATCACCCGATGTCCGGCCGCCGCGCACGGCCGACACTTCCGGTATGACTATTTCGACCCTCACCCCACAGCCGACCGAATCCACGGTCGCCGATCTGTTTCTCGCCGCGCTGACCCGGCGCGACTTCGCCGCGATGGCCGCCTGCCTCGGCCCCGAGGTCCGCCTGCGCGGCCTCATCCCACCCGGCCCGTTCGACGCGATCGGCCCAGGTCCGGCCGTCGACCGGTTCCGCGGCTGGTTCGGTGGGCCCGACGATTTCACCGTGCTCGACGCCGGTAGTGACCGCGTCGGCGGCAAGCCCGCCCTGCACTGGCTGGTCCGGATGCGGCCCGTCCACGCTCCCGGCGCCGCCCGGGTCGCCGAGCAGCGACTCTTCCTCACCATCGAACAGGACCGGATCACCACCATCGATCTGCTGTGCTCCGGCTGGCAGCCTGCCGGGTGAGGTCAGCTCCGGCCTGCCAGCTCGTCGATCCAGCGCTCCAGCCGCGCGCCCTCGGTCACCATCAGCTCGGGGTCCCGGAAAGTGTTGGTGAGCAAGGAGATTCCCTGATAGGCCGCGACGAAGGCGACGGCGAGCTCGGCGGCGTCGGGCCGGCCGAGCTCGGCGAACTGAGCCTTCGCCCAGTCGATCAGCAGGCTCATCAGCCGCGCCGGTTCGCCGCCGAAGGCGTCGTCGCGCTTGTCGAGTTCGGCGGCCAGCGAGCCGGTCGGACAGCCGAAGCGCACGGCCAGCTCACGCTGGTCCACCCAGCTCGCGACCATCGCCTTCAACCGCTCGGCGGGGCCGGGCAGCGGCTCGATTCCCGCGATGACCTCGCCGAGTACCGCGGCGTGGGTGTCGATCACGGCCTGGACGAACTGGTCCTTGGTCTTGAAGTAGTAGTAGACGTTGCCGACCGGCACATCGGCGGCACCGGCAATGTCGGCGATGGTCGTCTTCTCGATCCCCTGCTCGTAGAAAACCCGCGCGGCCGCGTGGACGAGCCGTTCCCGCTTGCCCGCCTTGGGCGCCACTGAGTCAGTCATGCAACTAACTATAGACAGCCCGGTCAGTCCTTGCTACGTTGAGTTAGTCAGTCAACTAACTCAAGGAGTTCTCATGATCGTCGTCACCGGAGCCACCGGCAACATCGGCCGTCAGCTGGTCGGGCTGCTCGCCGACGCGGGCGAATCGGTTCGCGCGGTCTCTCGGGGCAGCAAGCCCGTCGACCTGCCCGCGGGTGTCGAACACGCCGTTGCCGATCTGGGCGACCTCGACAGCCTCTCCCCCGCCCTGCGCGGCGCGGATGCGCTGTTCCTGCTGATCACCGGCGAGCAGCTCATGACCGGGCCAGAACCCGCCCAGGTCGTGAAGGCTGTTTCCGCCGCCGGGGTCCGCCGGGTGGTGTTCGTGTCCTCGCAGGGCGCGGTGACCCGTCCCGCCTCCGCCGGGTACGCGCGGACGATCGCCTTCGAGCAGGCGCTGGCGGAGTCCGATCTCGAGTGGACCGCGCTGCGGCCTGGTGCGTTCTTCTCCAACACCTACGCCTGGATCGAGCCGGTGCGCACCACGCGCACCGTCGCCGCGCCGTTCGGCGATATCGGCCTGCCCGCGGTCGATCCGGGTGATATCGCCGCGGTCGCGGCGGTCGCCCTGCGCGAGGACGGGCACGCTGGTCGCGCCTACACGCTGACCGGCCCGGCAGTGGTGACCCCGCGTGAACAGGCCGCCGCCATCGCGGCAGCCGTCGAAGTGCCGATCGCCTTCGTCGAGCTCACCCCGGCGCAGGCCAAGGAGAACATGCTGCGATTCATGCCCGAGGCGGTCGCCGACCACACCTTGACCATCCTCGGGGCGCCCACCCCGGAGGAACAGCAGGTCAGTGGGGATATCGAGCGGGTGCTGAGCCGTCCGGCCACCGCCTACGCGGAATGGGCGCACCGCCATCGTGCGCTGTACGCCTGAGTCCTGCGATCGGGATCGAATCACCCGGCGGCGGAGGTCGGTGTCGCTCGTGCACGGCGCCGCCACCGAGCTCACGCGCCGCCGGAGGGCGGGCCCGCAGCGTGGGCACACCGGGCTCGGCTCACGTCTCGTCGGCGGGACCAGCGCTCAGGCGGGTACGCAGGGTGGGCAGGCCGGGCCCGGTCAGCTCGTCGGCGTAGGCGACGCGGCCCGCCATGATCATGACCAGCGCGATCGTCGGACCGCTGACCAGCGGACCGGCGCCTGTCGCGAAGGGCCCGTCGGCGGCTTCCAGGCGCAGGCCGGCGATGGTGGTCTTGCTGGGCACGGTGAAATCGCGGCTCGCGTAGAAGTCGGCGACCGCGGTGGCGGCCTCCGTCGAGGGAATGGTGGACAGCCCGAGTGGTCTGCGGATGTCCTGCCCATGGACGACAACCTCGCCGAGCCAGGCCGCGGTGTGCCCGGACGCCGCGGTCGTGCTGGTGCCGATCGCCCGGAACAGCGCGAGGGTCTCGGCGGGTGTGGCCCCACGATGTTCGGCCAGGCGCCGGGCATTGTGCAGGTCGAAGTCGAAGCGGGCGCCGAGGACGCTCCTCAGCCACCGCAGCCTGCCGATACTCGCCGCCGCGGTGAGGTGGGCGACGACCTCCTCGACCACCCAGTCCCCGCACAGTGACGGCCGCGCCCACTGCTCGTCGTCCAAGGCGGCGAGGTCAGCTGCGAGGGCCGCCCGTTCGGCGTGCGCCATCGCCCACAGTTCGTCGCGGGTTGGGGTTGTCGGCACGGGGACCTCCAGGGCGCGGTTCTGGGACGCGCGAACGCGCGCCGTCATCAGTGCAGACGATGCCGACCGCGCGAATTCATCGGCCCCGGTGTCAGCCCTCGGCGGTCGCGGTCACCGGTTCGCCGCGGTGGGCGGGCAACGACCGGCGCCGGTCGTTGGCCACGGCGGTGATCACGCAGGTGCCGAGCGGTCCTTCGCGGTCGTACATGGTCGCGGTGCTCACCGCGACCCCGGCGTTCCCGACGTGGTCGAGGGCTTGCATCCCGAGTTCCGGGCCGACCGGCAGGCGGGACAGGGTCAGCGTCATGTCGGCGTTGATGTAGCCGACGCCCCGCGAACCCCAGTGGCAGACGAGGTTGGTGAGGTCACCGGTGGCGGCGGCGCGCTGGAACGGAGTGAACGGCTCCCCGGCCACCAGCGAGGGCAGGTTCTGCCAGGTGACCTTGCGCTCGGCGTCGCGAGCGGCACCGATGTCGGTGATCCAGTCGGCGTCACCGGACTTGAACAGCGGTGCGGCGCCCTCCGGATCGTCACGGCGTTCCGCGGGGGCCGGCAACGTCCGTGGCGGCTGCCAGACGGTTCCCGGCGGGTCGTCGGTGGCGGCCAGGAAGGTCACGGTCGCCCTGGCCCGCGTCTGGTCCTGCTGGACGAGCCAGGAGTCGACGACCTTGATGCGGTTGCCTGCCCGCACCACCGCGCTGTGCAGTGTGATCGGCTCGCGGGCGACCTGCTGGAACAGATCGACCGAGATCCTCGCCGGCACGAATCCCGTTCCCGGACTGTGCTTCTCGGCCTCCAGCGCGAGCAGTCCACACACCGCGACGCCGTGCAATTGGTTCGGCGACCAGCGGCTCACCGCCAGATCGCCCGGCACGTACATCCCGTCGTGCGTCGTGAAGAACTCCACCACGATCCTCTCTGCTCACCCGAGGTCATGGTAGGGCAGGGCCCGCGGCGGCCGAATCCGGCGGGCGCTCGCGGCCCAGGTCCGCCCGGTCACCGCGCCCCCGACCCGAGCGCACACCGGCAGCCGATGTCGACCGGGCCGACAGGGCACGCGGCCCGCGAATCCGACGGGGCGCTCGTCGCCCGAGCCGCCCAGTCACCGCGCCCGCGACTCGAGCGCACGCCGGTCAGCCGATGTCGACCGGGTCGACCTGTACTCGTAGGGGGGCGTCGGATCGATGGGAGCTGCGGACCGCCTGGGCAGCGGTCAGGGCGCGAGCCAACGGCGCGCCCGCGGAGCGGCCGACTCGCAGCAGCATGCGTTCGACCTCCGCCGGGGAGTCACTGCCGGAGAACGGTTTCCGTGCCGTCGGGGGCAGCGGGACCGGACCGAGCACCTCGGTGCCGTCGGGCAGCGCCGCCGCGTCGAGGAACTCGGCGATCGAGGCGGACGTGCCGTCGATGGCGGCCAGCCGCACGGCGGGTGGGAAGCCGACCTCGGCGCGCGCGTCGAGTTCGGCGGCGGCGTGGTGGACCGGATCCCAGCGGACCAGGGCTTGGACGGTGGGCAACGCGGGCTCGGCCATCACGATGACCTGTCCGCGCGGCCGGACCAGGGCGGCGGCTCCCATCCAGCGGCGCAGTGTGTCCTCGCTCGCCCGCAGGTCGGCCCGGCCGAGCAGGGCCCAGCCGTCGAGCAGCAGCGCGACCCCGTAGCCGCCACGCACCAGCGGCTCCGCACCGACCGTGGCGACCACCACCTGCGCGCCCGGTTCGACGGTGTCGAGGACTTCCCCGCCACCGGAACCCCGGATCGGCACGCCAGGGAACGCCCGGCCGAGTTCTTCGGCGGTGCGCGCCGCACCGATCACCATCGCCCGCAAGGCGCGCGCCCCGCAGGCCTGACAGCGGAAGGCGGCCTCGGTGATACCGCACCACTTGCACTGCGGGCTCGCGGCCTGGCCGTCGGCGGACTGCGGCAGCGACAGCGGCCCGTTGCAGTGCCTGCAGCGGGCAGGCGTCCGGCATTTCGCGCAGGCCAGCGAGGGGACGTATCCGCGCCGTGGCACCTGGACCAGCACCGCGGCGTTCTCCTTGATCGCCGCGCGCGCCGCCGCGAAGGCGACACCGGGCATCCGGACCGCCCGCGCCAGCGCGTCACGTTCCAGGGCGAAGTCGGTGTCGCCAGGCGCGCTGATCCGCGGCATCACCTCACGCAGCACCTGACGCTCGGCGAGAAGATCACGGGCCCACCCGGATTCGACCACCGCCTGGATCTCGGCGGTCCGGGCGAAACCGGCGGCGACGAAGGCCGCGCCCGTCTCGTGAGCACGCAGCATCGCCACTTCGCGCGCATGCGGATACGGGGCACGCGGCTCGGCGTAGGTGTCGTCGCCGTCGTCCCAGATCGCGATCAGCCCGAGGTCGCGCGCGGGCGCGAAGACGGCGGCGCGGGTGCCGACCACGATGCGCGCCTGCCCGCGCAGCACCGCCAGCCACCGCCGGTAGCGCGCCGCAGGCCCGAGTCCTGCCGCCAGCCCGACCGCCGAATCCCCCACCAGCCGAACACATTCGGCCAGCAGCCGATCGAGGTCGCGCTGATCCGGCACCATCAGCACCGCACTGCGCCCACCGGCCACCACCGTCGCGGCGAGTTCGGCCAGGCGCGCCGCCCAGTCCTCCCCCGGCAGCGCCTGCCAGGCGGCGCGTGCCGCCCTACGCTGCCGCAGCGCGCCGACGAACGCCTCGCCGTGCACATAGCGACCCCACGCCGACGTGTCGACGCTCGGTTCCGTTACCGCGCTGGATGTTTCACTGTCCGAACCGGACGTCGCCCGCCGCTGCTCCGTCCCCGCCCGCGCTCCAGGCTCGGCCCGCGGTTCGTCGTTCGGCCTTTGATAGTGAGCCGACGATTCTCGCGCTGCCGCCGACTGCGCTGCCGCCGATTGCGATGACAACCGTTCGTCGGGCACGGCGTCGACGGCTGCGTCTCCGGACCGCTGCGGCTCCACCGCGGACCGCTCGGTCGCCGGGGGCTGACCGCGACCGAATACCAGCAGGTTCGGGGTCGCCGACGACGTCGACTCGGCTGCGTCAGCAGTGCCAGGCGCGTGGGCCGCGCCTGCTGCGTCGGCCGCGTCGGTCGTGTCAGGCGCGTGGGCCGTGCCTGCTGCATCAGCTGCGTCAGCTGCGTCGGTCCCGTCAGCCGCGTCGGTCCCGTCAGCCGCGTCGGTCCCGTCAGCCGCGTCGATCGCGTCGGTCGCGTCAGGCGCGTGGGCCGCGCCTGCTGCACCTGCTGCGTCGGTCGCGTCGGTCGCATCTGCCGCGTCGGCCGTGTCAGGCGCGTGGGCCGTGCCTGCCGCGTCAGCCGCGTCAGCCGCGTGCGCATCGGACACCGATTCCGTTGCGGCAGTGGGCTTCTTGGTTGCCCCCGCTTCCGTGCGGGCATGGCGGGGTGGGATGGCCAGGCGCAGGACGTCGGCGCGGGTGCCCGCGTAACGGGCGGCGACGGTGGTGGCCAGGCGCAGGATTTCCGGGGTGAGGACGCGTTCCGGGGAGACGACGCGCTCGAGCTTGACCATCTTGCCCGTGTGATCGCTGCGCGGGAGACGCTCGAGCAAGTAGCCGTCGACCAGGCGGCCCGCGAAACGGACGCGGACCCGCACACCGGGCTGAGCGACTTCGTCCAGTTCCGGTGGCACCAGGTAGTCGAAATCGCGGTCAAGGTGCGCAGGCGACAGCAGCGGGAGCACCCGAGCGATCGGGTGTCCCGCTGCTGTCGTTGTATCGTCCGCTGCCACGCGGGCGGTGAGTCTTACAGGCCGACGGCCGCGCGCAGCTTGTCGGCGCGATCCGTGTGCTCCCAGGGCAGGTCGACATCGGTGCGGCCGAAGTGACCGTAGGCCGCGGTCGGCGCGTAGATCGGGCGCAGCAGGTCCAGGTCGCGGATGATCGCGCCCGGACGCAGGTCGAAGACCTCCGAGATGGCGGCCGAGATGCGGATCGGATCCACCTTCTCGGTGCCGAAGGTCTCGACGAACAGGCCGACCGGGGCCGCCTTGCCGATCGCGTACGCGACCTGCACCTCGACCCGTTCCGCCAGCCCGGCGGCCACGACGTTCTTGGCGACCCAGCGCATGGCGTAGGCGGCCGAGCGGTCCACCTTCGACGGATCCTTGCCGGAGAACGCGCCGCCACCGTGGCGGGCCATGCCGCCGTAGGTGTCGACGATGATCTTGCGGCCGGTCAGGCCCGCGTCGCCCATCGGGCCGCCGAGCACGAACTTACCGGTCGGGTTGACCAGCAGCCGGATGTCGGAGGTGTCCAGGCTGGGCAGCTCCAGGTCGCCGACGACGGCGTCGAGGACCTTCGCGCGGATATCGGGCGCGAGCAGGTTGTCCAGGTCGATATCGGCCGCGTGCTGGGTGGAGATGACGACCGTGTCGAGGCGGACCGGGCGGTCACCGTCGTATTCGATGGTGACCTGGGTCTTGCCGTCGGGACGCAGGTACGGCAGCACGCCGGACTTGCGGACCTCGGTGAGCTTGCGCGAGAGCCGGTGCGCGAGCGCGATCGGCAGCGGCATCAGCTCGGGGGTGTCGGTGGTGGCGTAGCCGAACATCAGGCCCTGGTCACCGGCGCCCTGGCGCTCGATCGCGTCGTCGGAACCGCCGACGCGCGCCTCGTGCGAGGTGTCGACACCCTGCGCGATATCGGGCGACTGGGCGCCGATCGCGATGTTGACACCGCAGGAGTTGCCGTCGAATCCCTTTGCGGAGGAGTCGTATCCGATCTCGAGGACCTTCTCCCGGACGATCCGCGGGATGTCGGCGTAGGCCGAGGTGGTGACCTCGCCCGCCACATGGACCTGACCTGTGGTCACCAGGGTTTCCACCGCGACCCGGCTGCTCGGGTCCTCCGCGAGCAACGCATCGAGGATGGAATCGCTGATCGCGTCACAGATCTTGTCCGGGTGACCTTCGGTCACAGACTCACTGGTGAATAGCCGACTACCTGTCGTACGCACAGTTATTCCCTCTCCCTCAACGGGTACTCGTTCCTTATCAAGACTATTCCAAACCACCGACGAGGTGGCGCAGTGCACACAGACTGCCCCGGACTGTTCACCGAACCGGCGAAGCCGCCCACCGACCGCGCCCGTGCGCAGTACACTGCGCGACGATCATTGCAGCGCAACAGATCTCGCGAAGCAGGAGGACGTACCCCCCGGTCAGCGCAGCAGCGGGACGAGCGCGTCGAGCACCCGGCTGGCCAGCAGCGCCTTCGAACCGTGATCCAGGGCCTGTTCGGTGCCGTCGGCGCCGAGCAACCAGCCGTCGTTGGTGTCGACCTCGAACGCCTTGCCCTCGCCGACCGCGTTGACCACGAGCAGGTCGCAGCCCTTACGGGCCAGTTTGGCGCGGGCGTGGGTGAGCACGTCACCGTTGTCGTCCCCGGTCTCGGCGGCGAAGCCGACGATCGCGGTGCCTGCGAGCCTGCCGTCGGTGCGGGCGTCGACCAAGCCGGCGAGGATGTCCTCGTTCTTGGTCAGCGGGATCACGTCGGGCTCGTCAGCGCCCTTCTTGATCTTCGCCGCGGCGACATGGGTCGGCCGGAAATCGGCCACCGCTGCCGCCATGATCACCGCATCGGCGCCGAGCGCGTGCTTGTCGACCGCGGTCTTGAGCTGGTCGGCGGTGGTGATGTGGACCAGGTCGACGGCGGCGGGAGGCGCGAGTTCGATGGTGTTGCCCGCGATCAGCGTCACCTGGGCGCCGCGCTGGGCGGCGACCCTGGCCAGGGCGTAGCCCTGCTTGCCCGAGCTGCGGTTGCCGAGGAAACGCACGGGATCGAGCGGTTCCCTGGTGCCACCGGCGGTGATCACCACGCGGCGACCGGTCAGGTCGCGGGGCAGCGCGTCGGGGCGTTCGAGCAGCAGCGAGGCCAGTCCGAAGATCTCCTCCGGCTCGGGCAGCCTGCCCGGACCGGTGTCGGTGCCGGTGAGCCGGCCCGACGCGGGTTCCATGACATTGGCGCCGTGCGCTCGCAGCGTCGCGACATTGGCCACCGTCGCCGGATGCTCCCACATCTCGGTGTGCATCGCGGGCGCGAACAGCACCGGACATCGAGCCGTCAGCAACGTGGCGGTGAGCAGATCGTCGGCGCGCCCCTGTGCGGCGCGCGCCATCAGATCCGCGGTGGCGGGGGCGATGACGACCAGCTCGGCCTCCTGGCCGATCCGGACATGCGGCACCTCGGGCACGTCGGCGAACACACCGGTGTGCACCGGCTGGCCGGACAGCGCCTCGAAGGTCGCCTTACCGACGAACTGCAGGGCCGACTCGGTGGGAATCACCCGCACCTGATGGCCGGTCTCGGTGAACCGGCGAACGAGGGCACACGCCTTGTAGGCGGCGATGCCCCCGCCGACCCCGACGACGATCCGCATGGTCTCTACGCCTCCGGAAAAGAGATAGTCACTCGCCCTCGGTGTGCTCGAGCAGGTCGGAGTGGATTTCGCGCATGGCGACCGACAGCGGCTTCTCCTGCAGGCCGGGCTCGACCAGCGGGCCGACGTACTCGAGGATGCCGTCGCCGAGCTGGTTGTAGTAATCGTTGATCTGACGCGCGCGCTTGGCCGCGTAGATCACCAGGGCGTACTTGGACGAAGTGCGCTCGAGCAGCTCGTCGATCGGCGGGTTGGTGAGGCCGATCGGGGTGTCGTACGCGGGCGCGGCTGCGGTGTCCGTACTCACTAGGGGAGGCTCCTGCGGGGTTAGTGGGTCAAGAACTCGAATTTGTGCTAACGAATAACGATACCAACTGCTCGCAGGCGGTCGTCACCTCGGCGTTCACGATCACCGTGTCGAACTCGTCACAGGCCGCCAATTCGACCCGGGCGGTCTCGAGCCTGCGCTCGATCACCTCGGGCGTCTCGGTGCCGCGCGAACGCAGCCGCGAGACCAGTTCCTCCCAGCTCGGCGGGGCGAGAAACACCAGCAGTGCCTCGGGCATCGCCCGGCGGACCGATCGGGCGCCCTCGAGATCGACTTCGAGCAGGACGTGATGTCCGGCCGCCAGCGCTTCCCGCACCGGAGCCGCGGGGGTGCCCGATCGCTGCAACCCCCCGTGAATGTCTGCCCATTCGAGCAGTTCGTCCGCCTCGATCATGGCGTCGAACTCGGCTCGTGAAACGAAACGGTAGTCACGGCCGTCGACTTCCCCGGGCCGGGGGGCCCGGGTCGTCGCCGACACGCTGAAGACCAGTTCGGGCAGGCGTTCCCGCACGCACCGCACGACCGTGGACTTACCCACGGCCGAGGGGCCGACCAGTACAACCAGCCGACCCTTCCGCGTGTGTTCGACCACCTGTATCAGGAGTCGAAGTCGAAGCGAGCCAGCAGCGCCTTGCGCTGACGGTCGCCCAGGCCACGGAGACGCCGGGTAGGGGCGATCTCCAGCTCGGTCATGATCTCGGCAGCCTTGACCTTGCCCACCTTCGGCAGAGCCTCGAGCAGCGCAGAGACCTTCATCTTGCCGAGAATCTCATCGGATTCGGCGTCGGTGAGGACCTGCTTCAGGTTGGTACCGCCACGCTTCAGGCGCTCCTTGAGCTCCGCCCGAGCACGGCGAGCGGCAGCCGCCTTCTCCAAAGCAGCGGCGCGCTGCTCGTCAGTCAGCTGGGGAAGGGCCACGGTTCCTCCGTCTCATCGTTCATTGCTAGATCTACCGCCGGTTACCCGGACGGTCTGTGCGACCGTACCCACGACGCCCGCCGATTGCGAACCCGACCCCCAGGTCAGGGCAGGATTACGGATGCCGTATGGGGCGCGCGGGCCCGATGCGGTGACCACCGATTCCTCCGCACCGATCGTACCGCCGAAATCGAAAAATGCACCCCTACCAGCGGTTATACCGATATGGGCGATGTTAGCCATCAGGTAGCGCGCGGTGTGGTCATCGGCCTGGCAAACCCGGTGATGCCCGACCAGGGACTTTCCCGAAATTCCCCGCGTGTCGCTGGATTTCGTACCGCGTGTCGTCAAGATCGGGAACGGAACCGCTCCAGAACCGCGCCGGTGGCGGTCGCGGTCACCTCGTCGATCCAGCCGGGAATCGGTGCCGCGCGGGCGATGTAATCGCGCACCAGACCGTACGGAATCGCCTTCACCGCGGCCTCGGCCAGCGCCGTCGCGCGCTCGTCGGCGGTCCCGAATTCGGCGACGACGGCAGCGAGCAGGGCCGCGTTCATCGCGTCGTTCACGGTGGCGATCTGCGCCCGCAGATCCTCGGGCCCGACATCGAGCAGTTCGTCGCGATGGAACATCTTCATCGCCCTGGCCTCGGTCGGGTTGGCACGGCAGTAACGCGGCAGATAGGTGGCCGCGGCGAGCAGCGGTGACGGCCCGGCCAGCGCGGCCAGCAGGCCGACATGGAAGCGCCGGATCGAGCGCACCCACAGCCGGGCGAGCAGTTCGTCACGTGAGGCGAAGCGCACATAGATCGACCCCGTGTGCACGCCTGCGGCCTTGCCGATCGCGGTGATCGCGGGCCGGGTGATCGCCGGATCGACCAGCAGGTCGCGGGCCGCGTCGAGCACCTGATCGTCGGTGAAGAGACGGGGTCTTGCCACCGGCCCAGCCTAGTGGCACAGTTTATGAATATGAATTCAAAAACTAGATTTCCGCTGGCCGGGGCCGCTGTGGTGTTCATCGCGTCCGTGCACACGATCATGGGCGTCGCGCTGCTCGCGGCGAGCGATCAGGACACCGAGCTGTCGTTCTGGTTCACCACGTTCGGGGTGGTCGGGATCGGCCTCGGGGTGGCCATGATCGAACTGGAGCGAGCGCGCGGTTTCGTGCCGGGATCGGTGCTCGTCGCGCTCGGCGTGACGACGGTCGTCGGGTTGGCGTACATGCCGATGTCGGGGTTCGTCACGCTGCTGGTGCCGCTCGGCGTCGGCGCGCTGGGCTGGTGGCGGAGGCGAGCGCCCGTGCCGGCCGAGGCCTGACCGGGCCGATCACCCCGGCTCGGCGTCGGCAGCGCCCGCGCGCAGGTGCTGCAGTATCGCGAGAACGCGCCGGTTGTGCGCCTCACCCGCGGGGAGATCGAGCTTGGTGAAGATCGCGTTGATGTGCTTCTCGACAGCGCTGCGCGTGACGAACAGCTGCTGACAGATCGCCGCGTTGCTCAGGCCCTGCGCCATGAGTTCGAGCACCGCGCGTTCGCGCGCGGTCAGCCGGTGCAGCGGCGAATCGGCGCGGTTGTGCAGCAGCAGCTGCCGCACCACCTCCGGATCGAAGGCGGTGCCGCCCGCGCCGACCCGCTCGACCGCGTCGAGGAACGCGCCGATCGCGGCGACCCGATCCTTGAGCAGGTAGCCGATGCCGCCGGTGCCGGTCAGGAATTCGGCCGCGTGCCTGCGTTCGACGTACTGCGAGAGCACCAGGACCGCGATCCCCGGCTGGTCCCGGCGGATCTCCAGCGCCGCCCTGATGCCTTCGTCGACGTGATCGGGCGGCATCCGGACATCGGCGATGACGAGGTCGGGCGGCCGGACCCGCACGGCGGCGAGCAGTTCGGTCGCCGTGCCGACGGAGTCCACGATCTCGTGTCCCTCTGCGGTCAGCAGCTGGGCCAGGCTCTCCCTCAGCAGCGCCGAGTCCTCGGCCAGGGTTATCCGCACGGAACCTCCACGGTGACGATGGTCGGACCGCCCGGCGGGCTGTCCACCCTCATCGTGCCGTCCAGCGCGGTGACGCGGGTGGCGATGCCGGCCAGGCCGTGGCCATCGGGGTTCGCGCCCCCGCGGCCGTCATCGCGCACCGACAGTCGCAGCAGCGGACCTTCGCGCTCGACACCGACCTCTATGGCGGTAGCGCCGGAATGTTTGATGGCGTTGGTGATCGCCTCGCTGGCGGTGAAGTAGCAGGCTGATTCGACCGGGCGGGGTGCGCGTTCGTCGAGGTCGACGGTCAGCCGGGTCGGTACCGGTGTTCGGTCGGCGAGCGCTTCGAGAGCAGCGCGGAGTCCGTCACGCGCGAGCATGGCCGGGTAGATCCGCCATGACACCTCCCGCAATTCGTCGAGGATGTGCCCGGTCTCGGCGATCGCCCGCCGTCGCAGCTCGCCGCGCCCGGCCTCGTCGGATGCCCTGTCCATCCGGCCGAGCAGGATCGACAGCGCGACCACCCGCTGCTGCACGCCGTCGTGCAGGTCCCGTTCGATGCGCCGGCGTTCGTCGTCGATCACCTCGATCACCTCGGCGCGCGTGGTGGTCAGCTGCGCCACCCGCTGCGCGAGTTCGTCCTGGCCGGGGCGGGTGCTCCGCCGCAGACACCAGGCCTCGGCTCGCACGATCCCGAGCAACCCCTGCACGGCGAGGAAGCACAGCACCGCTCCCGGCAGCGCCAGCACCATGACGCTCGCCCAGGTGACCTGCCCCGGTTCGGTCGCGTCGATGATCGGCACGGCGGCACCGGTGGCCGCGCCGTAGACCACGGCCACCGCGACCACGACCCCCAGCCCGGACAACGCGAGGACCAGCGCGCCGAGCGTCCCGACGAGCGCGCGGGCCGCCAGATAGCCCGCGGCCCGCGGCCCCCTCGGCACGCCGTTCGAGCGCACGCCGAGGAGCCGGGTGAGCCGCCGGTGCTCCATCGAGGCGATCCGGTCGGTCAGGGCCGGCGAGATCGGCGCGGCGAGTACGCCGAGCAGGTCGAGCGGCACGGTGACCACGCCGAGCAGATACCCCCCGATCACCGCGGCGGTACGCGACGATCGCGCAGCGGACGAGCTCATCATCCAATCCTCCTGTGTTACACCCACATCGACGTGCGAGGTTCGCGCCGGGAAGGTGCTCATCGCCCTGCGGTCGTCTGCGTCCGCACCTGACGCAGACGCCGGACGACGAACACTGACACGGCGACGAGCACGACGACAATCACGGTCTTCTGCAGGATGCCCGCGTAGGTCTCGACGAGGTGCCAGTTCTCGCCGAGCGCGAACCCCACGAACACGAAGACCGCGTTCCACAGCAGGCTGCCCGCGGTGGTCAGCAGGGTGAAGCGCCCGATCGGCATCCGTTCGACGCCGGCGGGGATCGAGATCAGGCTGCGGAAGATCGGGATCATCCGGCCGAAGAACACGGCCTTGTCGCCGTGGCGGGCGAACCAGTCCTCGGTGCGGTCCAGGTCGGACAGGCGTACCAGTGGCAGGCGGTCGACGATGCGGCGCAGGCGGTCGCGGCCGAGGGCGGCGCCGAGTCCGTAGAGGGCGAGGGCGCCGACGACCGAGCCGAGTGTCGTCCACAGCAGGACCTCGGCGAGGCTGAAGCGGCCGCGGCTCGCGGTGAATCCGGCCAGCGGCAGGATCACCTCGCTGGGCAGTGGCGGGAAGAGGTTCTCGAGCGCGATGGCGATGCCTGCGCCGAGGCCGCCGAGCTGTTCCATGAGGTGGACCGCCCATCCCGCGATGCCGGTGAGTTCGGTCGAAGTGCCTGTCGTTTCCATGTTTTCGACGCTAGGAAGCGGGCGCCTGGCGATCAGTAGCGTCAGCCACCCGGTCGGCGGGGTTCGACCGCAGTCGAGAGGTGGGGTTTTCCGCACCCCGGCTGCGGGGCGTGCACCCTCGTTGGCGGCGCGGAGCGTGCCTAGCGTCGAAACCTATGCGACAGAAACTGTTTCGTGCCTCTGTGGTCGTTCTGGGCACCGTGCTGACGGCCACGCTGGTGGCCGCCACCGTCCTCGTGGCGGCACGTTGGCAAGTCGTCGGGGACACGGTCGAGGCCGGTGCGCGCTGGAACGACACCGACGTGGTGCTGCGGGTCTCCGACGGGGAGCGGCAGCGGGAGTGGCAGTACGGCGGCAGCGGGCAGTCCACGCCGGACCCGCACAGCCGATTCCGGATCGGCAGCATCACCAAGACCTTCGTGGCCACCGTCGTGCTGCAACTTGTCGACGAGGGCAAGGTCGACCTGGATGATTCGATCGCCGCACAGCTGCCCGACCCGATTCCCGGCGGGGACCGGATCACGGTGCGGCAGTTGATGAATCACACCAGCGGGCTCTACGACTACATGAAGGAACCCGGCATGTCGACGAACCGGTGGCGCGGCGACGACCGATTCCGCAGTCACGCGCCCCGCGATCTGCTCGCCGCCGCGGTGGGCCACGACCCCTATTTCGCGCCGGGCGCCCGCTTCCGGTACTCGAACACCAACTACATCGCGCTCGGCCTGCTCATCGAGCACGTGACCGGGCACCGCTACGGCGACGAGATCCGCGACCGCATCCTCACTCCCCTGCGGTTGACCGCCACCACCGTTCCCGGCGACGACCCCAGCATCCCCGCGCCCGCCCTCACCGCACATCGCGATATCGACGGCGCCGGCCGGGTGGACGTGACCGAGATGAACCCGTCGCTGGACTGGGCCGCGGGCGAAATGATCTCCACCACCGCCGATCTCGACGCGTTCTTCGCCGCGTTGCTGGGTGGCCGGCTGATCAGCCCTGCCTCGCTGGACCGGATGCGCGAGACCGTCCCGATGGGCATGGGCTTCCATTACGGCCTGGGCCTGCAGCGTTTCGACCCACCGTGTGGTGCCGATCTGTGGGGACACGGCGGTGAGCTGCTCGGTTACGTCTCGTATGCGTTCCGGTCGACCGACGGCCGTTCACTGACGATGGTCCTCGGCTCGGCGGCCTCGTCGGACGCGCTGTCGCTGTTCGCCACGGTTACGGCGACCTACTGCCTCGCCTGACCGCAGTTCGCCGCCACGCGGACAGACCAACGCGGTTCGCGACCGGCAACCCCCACCTGATCATGGGGCGCGGACCACGGAAACGACGAGGCCGGGGCAGCGTGTCGCTACCCCGGCCTTTCGCGTTTGTCACCCCTGCAGGAAGGCGAACTCCTCCTGCAGCTGAGCCATCTTGTCGCACAGCGCCGTCACCGACGGGCCCGCGTTGAGGACCTCGCGCGACACGTTGGGCACCACGGCCGCCAGGTTCGCTTCCGGCACCAGGGCGCGGATGGAGTCCGCTCCCCCGCCCTGCGCGCCGACACCGGGCATCAGGATCGGGCCGTTGAGGGCCGACAGGTCCGGCGCCTCGGTGAGCGTCGCCCCGACGACCACCCCGACGGAGCCGAAACCGTGGCCCGCGTTGCGCGCCGCCGCCTCGTCGACCATCGTCTGGGCGATCGTGCGCCCGTCCGCCGCGGTGATCCGCTGTAGTTGCGCCCCTTCGGGATTCGACGTCGCCGCGAGGACGAACACACCGCGGTGGTTGGCCTTGGCCAGGCTCAGCGCCGGGTCCAGGGACCCGAAACCGAGGTAGGGCGAGACCGTCACCGCGTCGGAACCGAGGGGTCCGTCACCGAGCCAGGCCTTCGCGTAGGCGTCCATGGTGGAGCCGATGTCGCCGCGCTTGGCGTCGGCCAGCACCAGGGTGCCCGAGGCACGCAGCACCTCGATGGTGCGCTCGAGCACCGCGATGCCGCCGGAACCGTAGGTCTCGAAGAACGCGACCTGCGGCTTCACCAGGGCGACGCGGCCGTCGAAGGCCTCGACGCAGATCTCGGCGAACGCCTCGAGCCCGTCGACGTCCTCGGTGAGCCCCCACGCCCGGAGCAGACCGGGGTGGGGGTCGATGCCGACGCACAGCGGGCCGAATGCCCGCATGGCGTGCTGCAACCGGTGACCGAAGCTGTGCATGTCAGCCACGCAGCACCGAGTGCAGCTGCTGCAGCGAGCGCACGCCGATGCCGCCGTTGATGCTCGCCTCGATGCCCTGCACCGCCGCGGCCGCGCCCTGCACGGTGGTGATGCACGGGATGTTCGCGCCCACCGCGGCGGTGCGGATCTCGTAGCCGTCCACGCGGGGGCCCGAGTTGCCGTAGGGGGTGTTGAACACGATGTCGATCTCGCCGTCGCGGATCTGCTCGACGATCGAGGCCTCCGGCATGCCGGTCGCCGGATCGGTGGCTTCCGGGTCGGAGTGCTTGCGCACCTGCTCGCACGGAATGCCGTTGCGGCGCAGGGTTTCCGCGGTGCCCTCGGTGGCGAGGATGCGGAAGCCCAGGTCGTGCAGGCGCTTGATCGGGAACACCATGGCGCGCTTGTCGCGGTTGGCGACGGAGACGAACACGGTGCCCTCGGTCGGCAGCGAGCCGTAGGCGGCGGCCTGGCTCTTGGCGAAGGCGGTGCCGAAGTCGGCGTCGATGCCCATGACCTCGCCGGTGGACTTCATCTCCGGCGACAGCAGCGAGTCGACGCCGGAACCGTCGGCGCGACGGAACCGGTGGAAGGGCAGCACGGCTTCTTTCACCGCGACCGGCGCGTCCAGCGGCACGTG
Organism: Nocardia sp. NPDC055053; assembly: GCF_053608285.1. Lineage (NCBI taxonomy): Bacteria > Bacillati > Actinomycetota > Actinomycetes > Mycobacteriales > Nocardiaceae > Nocardia > Nocardia sp. NPDC055053. The sequence continues at coordinate 284,863 of NZ_JBSGVD010000003.1, forward strand.
GCCGCCGTCGCCCTCGGGCGGCAGCATGCCTTCCTTGCGCAGGTCGGCGATGGTGGCGCCGAGCATGACGCGCGCGCAGGCCTTGGCCAGCGGCACCGCGGTCGCCTTGGAGACGAACGGCACGGTGCGGCTCGCGCGGGGGTTGGCCTCGAGCACGTAGAGGATGTCGTCCTTGAGGGCGTACTGCACGTTGAGCAGGCCCTTCACGCCGATCCCCTTGGCCAGCGCGATGGTGGAGCGGCGCACGGCCTCGATGTCGCTGCGGCCCAGGGTGATCGGGGGCAGCGCACACGCCGAGTCACCGGAGTGGATACCGGCTTCCTCGATGTGCTCCATCACGCCGCCGAGGTAGACCTCCTCGCCGTCGCACAGGGCGTCGACGTCGATCTCGATGGCGTCTTCCAGGAAGCGGTCGACCAGCACCGGATGATCCGGGTTGAGCTCGGTGGCGCGGGAGATGTAGCCCTCGAGGGAGGTCTCGTCGTAGACGATCTCCATGCCGCGGCCGCCGAGCACGTAGGACGGGCGCACCAGCACCGGGTAGCCGATCTCGGCGGCGATCTTCTTCGCCTGCTCGACCGTGGTTGCGGTGCCGTACTTGGGCGCTGGCAGGCCGGCGGCGACGAGCACGTCACCGAACTCGCCGCGGTCCTCGGCCAGGTCGATCGCGGCCGCGGAGGTACCGACGACCGGCACGCCTGCGTCGGTGAGCCGCTGCGCCAGGCTCAGCGGGGTCTGGCCGCCGAGCTGCACGATCACACCGGCGACGGTGCCCGACTCGGTTTCGGCGTTGTACACCTCGAGGACGTCCTCGAAGGTGAGCGGCTCGAAGTAGAGACGATCGGCGGTGTCGTAGTCGGTGGAGACGGTCTCGGGGTTGCAGTTGACCATGACGGTCTCGTAGCCCGCGGCCGAGAGCGTCTGCGCCGCATGCACACACGAGTAGTCGAACTCGATGCCCTGACCGATGCGGTTGGGGCCCGAGCCGAGGATGATCACCTTGTCGCGCTCACGCTGCGGCGCGACCTCGGACTCCGCGCCGGGATCCAGCTCGTAGGAGCTGTAGTGGTACGGCGTCTTGGCCTCGAACTCGGCGGCACAGGTGTCGACGGTCTTGTAGACCGGGCGCACGCCGAGACGGTGGCGCAGCGAGCGCACCCCGGCCTCGCCCGCGAGCTCGGGCCGCAGCGCGGCGAGCTGACGGTCCGACAGGCCGTAGTGCTTGGCACGGCGCAGCAGGTCCTCGTCGAGCACCGGCGCGTCGAGGACTTCCTGACGCAGCGTGACCAGTCCGGCGACCTCGGCGACGAACCACGGGTCGACACCGGAGGCCAGCGCGGTCTCCTCGATGCTCGCGCCGAGGCGCAGGGCCCGCTCGACCTGGTAGATGCGGCCTTCGGTAGGCACGCGCAGGTCGGCGAGGATGGCCTCGATCGCCTCGCGCACCGATGCCGGATCGCTCGGATCGGCAGGCGCCCACTGACCGTCGTCGGTGGTCCAGAAGCTGGCGGCCTTGGTCTCGAGCGAGCGCAGCACCTTGCCGAGCGCCTCGGAGAAGTTGCGGCCCATCGACATCGCCTCACCCACCGACTTCATGGTGGTGGTCAGCGTGGCGTCGGCGCCGGGGAACTTCTCGAACGCGAACCGCGGCGCCTTGACGACGACGTAGTCCAGGGTCGGCTCGAAGCAGGCCGGGGTCTCGCCGGTGATGTCGTTGACGATCTCGTCGAGGGTGTAGCCGATGGCCAGCTTGGCGGCGATCTTGGCGATCGGGAAGCCGGTGGCCTTCGACGCCAGCGCCGAGGAACGCGAGACGCGCGGGTTCATCTCGATGACGATCAGGCGACCGTCCTTCGGGTCGACCGCGAACTGGATGTTGCAGCCGCCGGTGTCGACGCCGACCTCGCGCAGGATGGCGATGCCGAGATCGCGCATCTTCTGGTACTCGCGGTCGGTGAGCGTCATCGCGGGGGCGACGGTGACCGAGTCACCGGTGTGCACGCCCATCGGGTCGACGTTCTCGATCGAGCAGACGATCACGACGTTGTCGCGGCCGTCGCGCATGAGCTCGAGCTCGAATTCCTTCCAGCCGAGGATGGACTCCTCGATCAGGACGTTCGCGGTCGGCGATGCGGCGAGGCCACCACCGGCGATGCGGTCGAGGTCCTCGTTGTTGTAGGCCATGCCCGAACCCAGGCCACCCATGGTGAACGACGGGCGAACGACGACCGGGAAGCCGAGTTCGGCGACGGTGTCGCGGACCTCGTCCATGGTGTAACAGACACGGCTGCGGGCACTCTCGCCGCCGACCTTGGCGACGATGTCCTTGAACTTCTGCCGGTCCTCACCACGCTGGATGGCCTCGAAGTCGGCGCCGATCAGCTCGACGTTGTACTTCTCCAGCACACCGCGCTCGTGCAGCGCGACCGCGGTGTTGAGCGCGGTCTGCCCACCGAGGGTGGCCAGGATGGCGTCGGGGCGTTCCTTGTCGATGACCTTCTCGACGAACTCCGGGGTGATCGGCTCCACGTAGGTGGAGTCGGCGAACTCGGGGTCGGTCATGATGGTCGCCGGGTTGGAGTTCACCAGCGATACGCGCAGTCCCTCGGACCGCAGCACCCGGCATGCCTGGGTACCGGAGTAGTCGAATTCGCACGCCTGGCCGATCACGATCGGGCCAGAGCCGATCACCAGGATGTGCTTCAGATCCTCGCGGCGAGGCATCAGGCTCCTTCCATGAGACCGGCGAAACGGTCGAACAGATATGCGGCGTCGTGCGGGCCTGCGGCGGCCTCGGGGTGGTACTGCACCGAGAAGGCGCGACCGTCGAGCAGTCGCACACCCTCGACGGTGCCGTCGTTGGCGCAGATGTGGGAGACCTCGGCCTTGCCGAACGGGGTGTCGAACACCTCGCCCTTCTCACCTTCCAGCGCGAAGCCGTGGTTCTGCGCGGTGATGGAGATGCGGCCGGTGCCCTCTTCGACCACCGGGATGTTGATGCCGCGGTGACCGAACTTCATCTTGTAGGTATTGCGGCCCAGTGCCCGGCCCAGGATCTGGTTGCCGAAGCAGATGCCGAACAGCGGGATCCCGCGCTCGAGCACACCCTGGGTCAGCGCGATCGCGCCGGTCTGGGTGGCCGGGTCGCCGGGGCCGTTCGAGAGGAACACACCGTTGGGGCTCAGCGCCAGGATGTCGTCGAGGGAGGTGTTCGACGGCACCACGTGGGTGCGCACGCCGCGCTCGGCGAACATGCGCGGGGTGTTGGTCTTGATGCCGAGGTCGACCGCGACGACGGTGAAGCGGTGGTCACCGACCGGTTCGATCGTGTACATGCCGTCGGTGCTGACCTCTTCGGCCAGGTCCGCGCCGAGCATGGAGGGCTGGCCGTTGACCCGGGCCAGCAGCTCGTCGTCACCGGCGAGGGCGGCGCCGGAGAAGATGCCCGCCTTCATCGAGCCGCGGGTGCGCAGGTGACGCACGACCGCGCGGGTGTCGATGCCGGCGATGCCGACCACGTTCTGCTTGTCGAGCTGGTCCTGCAGCGTCCCGGTGGCGCGCCAGTTGGACGAGATCGAGGAGGGGTCGCGCACGGCGTAACCGGCGACCCAGATCTTGCCGGACTCGTCGTCCTCGTCGTTCCAGCCCGTGTTGCCGATCTGCGGGGCGGTGGCCACCACGATCTGGCGGTCGTAGCTGGGGTCGGTCAGGGTCTCCTGGTACCCGGTCATCGCGGTGCAGAACACCGCCTCGCCCAGGGTCTGGCCCTCGGCGCCGAAGGCGGTACCGCGGAACACGCGGCCGTCCTCCAGCACGAGGGCTGCCTTCACTTTGCTCATTCGTCGTCTCCCGTCCTCGCCCTGGTCACGTCCGCTGTCCATGCCGGGTACACCGTCTTGTCGTCGCCGCGGAAACCGGTATCGATCTCGGTTCCGCTCGGCAGTGTCCAGCGAATTACCAGCACACCATTCTCTGTCATCACTTTGCCCGCGTGTCCGCGTTCGGTGCGCACGGCCGTCACGGATTCCTGCGGAATCCAGATCGGCGTCGCCCCGTCGCGTTCGAGCAGGATTCCGCGTTCGAACCGCGTCAGTTCGGCGGTCGCCCGGAATCCCAGGTCACCGACCGCGATCCGGTCCTGCCAGCTGGGCGCGATGGTGCTGCCCAGGTAGAGGCCGGTGGTCGGTTCCAGAAGTTGCGCGCCCAGCTCGGCCGGCACCGTCGGCAGTTCGCCGATCCGTGCCTGCTGCCGCGCGGCCTTCTTCTGCCAGGCTCGGTACATCAGCCACAGGCACAGGAGGAACAGGGCCAGACACCCCAGTACCCACAGAGTTCTTTCCACGTTCCTGGCCCTCCTAGATCCCGGCAGCCTTGCCCTCGCGGGCGGTTACCCGGCCGCGCAGCACGGTGGCTGACACCTGGGCCGGGAACGTCATGTCCTCGAACGGCGTGTTGTTCGAGATGCTCGCCAGTTCGGCGCCGTGCACCGTCCACTCGGCGTCGGGGTCGATCAGCGTGAGGTTGGCCGGTTCACCGACGGCGATCGGGCGGCCGTGGTCGTCGAGGCCGACGATCGCGGCGGGCTTCTCGCTCATCACCCGCGCGACACCGCGCCAGTCGAGCAGGCCCGGCCGCACCATCGTCTGCACGATGATCGACAGCGCCGTCTCCAGCCCGAGCATGCCGGGGCGGGCCACGGCGAACTCGCAGCACTTGTCCTGCTCGGCGTGCGGGGCGTGATCGGTGGCGACACAGTCGATGACGCCGTCGGCCAGTGCCTGGCGCAGGGCGGCGACGTCGGCGGACTCGCGCAGCGGCGGGTTCACCTTGTTGACCGCGTCGTAGGTCTCCAGGCGCGAGTCGTCGAGCAGCAGGTGGTGCGGGGTGACCTCGGCGGTGATCGAGATGCCCTGGGACTTGGCCCATTTCACCAGTTCGACGGTGCCCGCGGTGGAGGCGTGGCAGATGTGCACGCGGGCGCCTGCGTCGCGGGCCAGCAGCGCGTCACGCGCGACGATCGACTCCTCGGCGGCGCGCGGCCAGCCGGCCAGGCCGAGGCGCGCGGCGTTGGGGCCCTCGTGCGCGACGGCGCCCTTGGTCAGGCGCGGCTCCTCCGCGTGCTGGGCGATGAGCACGCCGAGCGAGTTCGCGTATTCGAGGGCGCGGCGCATGATCAGCGGGTCGTAGACGCAGTGACCGTCGTCGGAGAACATCCGCACCTGGCCGACACCGGCCGCCATGGTGCCCATCTCGGCGAGCTGCTTGCCCTCGAGCCCGACGGTGACCGCGCCGACCGGGAACACGTCGACCAGGCCGACCTCCTGGCCGCGCCGCCACACGTGATCGGTGATGACGTGCGAGTCGGCGACCGGGTTGGTGTTGGCCATCGCGAACACCGCGGTATAACCGCCGAGTGCGGCTGCGGCCGAACCGGTTTCGATGGTCTCGGTGTCTTCGCGGCCGGGCTCACGCAGGTGGGTGTGCAGGTCGACGAAGCCGGGCAGCAGGATCTGGCCGTTGCCGTCGATCACCTCGGCGTCGGCCGACGCCTCGATGCCGGTGCCGATCTCGGCGATGACAGCGCCGCGCACCAGCACGTCGACCGGCTCGCCCTCACCGTAGGGCCGGACATTCTTGATCAGCAGTTCACTCACACTGGTTCCTTCTGGCGTGCTCGGGCGGCCTCCGTGGTCACGCTCCGCTGCCGCCTCCGGCCGCTGACCGCTCACGCCGCCACCTCCTGGGTGCCGACGAGTAGCCGGAACAACACGGCCATCCGCATGTGCACTCCGTTCGTCACCTGTTGCAGGACTGCCGCTTTCGGCGAATCGGCGACCGCCGAGGCGATTTCCATGCCGCGCAGCATGGGACCGGGGTGCAGCACCACCGCGTCGTCGCCGAGCACGCCGAGCCTGCGCTCGGACAGTCCGTAATTGATCGCGTACTCGCGGGCCGACGGGAAGAATCCGCCGTTCATCCGCTCGGCCTGCACCCGCAGCATCATGACCGCGTCGGCGCCGGGCAGTTCGGCATCCAGCGAGGTCGCGACCCGGCACGGCCAGCTGTCCACGCCCACCGGCAGCAGGGTGCGCGGCGCGACCAGCACCACGTCGGCGCCGAGGGTGTTGAGCAGGAAGACATTCGAGCGGGCGACCCGGCTGTGCAGGATGTCGCCGACCAGCACGATCCGCTTGCCCTCGATGTCGCCGAGGCGCTGACGCAGGGTCAGCGCGTCGAGCAGCGCCTGGGTGGGGTGCTGGTGGGTGCCGTCACCGGCGTTGATGATCGAGGGCGCGGCGCGGTTCTCCTCGCGCGCCCACTGTTCCATCCAGCGCGCGATCTGGTGTGCGGCGCCGGAGGCCGGGTGACGCACGATCAGCGCGTCGGCGCCCGCCGCGTGCAGGGTCAGCGCGGTGTCGCGCAGCGATTCGCCCTTGGAGACCGAGGAGCTCGACGCGCTCACGTTGATCACGTCGGCGCTCATCCACTTGCCCGCGACCTCGAAGGACACCCTGGTACGGGTGGAGTTCTCGTAGAACACCGTCATCACGGTGCGGCCGCGCAGGGTCGGGAGCTTCTTCACCTCGCGGCCGAGCAGGGCCTGTTCGAAGCGCTCGGCTTCGTCGAGGAGTTCGGTGGCGGTGGCCCGGTCGAGATCGGCGACCGTCAGCAAATGTTTCACGCCTGCGCCTCCTGGTGCAGATACACACCGTCGTGTCCGTCGTGTTCGGTGAGCAGGACCGAGATGTCCTCGGCGCGCGAGGTCGGCACGTTCTTGCCCACGTAGTCGGCGCGGATCGGCAGTTCGCGGTGACCGCGGTCGATGAGTACCGCCAGCTGCACCGCGCGGGGGCGGCCCAGGTCGCGCAGGCCGTCGAGGGCCGAGCGGACGGTGCGGCCGGAGAACAGCACGTCGTCGACGAGGACGACCAGGGCGTTCTCGATGCCGCCGTCGGGCACCGAGGTGCGCTCGAGCGGGCGGTGCGGGCGGCTGCGCAGGTCGTCGCGGTAGAGGGTGATGTCGAGCGAGCCCAACGCGGGCCGCACGCCGGAGAATTCCTCGATCTTGGCGGCGAGCCGGTTGGCGAGGGTGGTGCCGCGAGTCGGGATGCCCATCAGAACCACCCGCGGTGCGTCGGCGTCGCCGGAATCCAGGGCGGTCTTCTCGATGATCTGATGCGCGATGCGCGCGACGGTCCGGTGCACGTCCGATGGCGACAACAGCTCGCGCCCGGCTGCCACCCACTCGGGAGTGTGCCGCTGCGATGTTTCGCCCGCGCCGGTTTTGGCCGCCCGTTCGGGCACAGCCATGCCGACCTCCTTCCCCGCCTCACCGGACGGTCCGTTAAAGGATGCCTAACTCGCGCTCCACCCTATCAGCGTCCGAACCCACCTCTGACCAGGTCGTCCCGCTTGTGAGCGCCGCCACGCGGTTCGCGCGGACGGCGCCGATGCGTCCGCTGTCACACTCCGACTGAAAGTCCTGCGAGCGCGGGGGTTTGACCACCGGACCGGGTCATCCGCCGTTGTCACTGCCGTACGGCACGTGACGGCGTTCACGTCCGGATCCGACCCGAACCCGGCCACTTCGCCGACCACCGAGTATTCGGTTGCAGGCAATACGGGTACCGGGTGCAATCGGCAGTATGGCATCGGATGCGTTGGCAGGGCGGGTCGCCGTGGTGACCGGCGTGAGCCGGCGGAACGGGATCGGGTTCGCGGTCGCACAGCGGCTGGCAGCAGAGGGTGCCGCGCTGTTTCTTGCGCACTGGGCTCCGCACGACGCACAGCAGCCGTGGGGCGCCGAGGACCCGGCGGCATTGTGCCGCGAGCTCGGAGCCGTGACACGGGTCGCGGACATCGCCGTCGACCTGGCTGAACCGGAGGCTGCGGAGCGGGTGATCACCGAGGCGGTCGGCGTCTTCGGGCAGGTCGACATTCTCGTCGCCAACCATGCGCGGAGCGGTAGCGATGGAAGCCTGTTCGACGTCGATGCGGGGATGCTCGACGGGCACTGGGCGGTCGACGCCCGGTCGGTGTTGCTGCTGACCAAGGCGTTCGCACGCAGATACCGCAGCGAGGCCGGTCCGGTAGGTGACCGTGGTCGGGTGATCTGGATGACCTCAGGGCAGCACCTCGGCCCGATGCGGACGGAAATCGCTTATGCCGCGGCGAAATCGGTGCTGGCGGGACTCACGGCCACGGTCGCCGACGAACTGATCGAGCGCGGAATCGTGCTCAACACGGTCAACCCGGGCCCGGTGGATACCGGATATCTGACGGCGGCGACAGCGGACAGGGATCTCGGCGTCGTCGAGGAAGTCCGGGCCGCGTTCCCTCGCGGACGGGTGGGAACACCCGATGACCCGGCGCGGTTGATCGCGTGGCTGGTGTCCGACGAAGCCCGCTGGGTGGTCGGGCAGGTGATCGACTCGGAGGGCGGATTCCGGCGTTCCCGCTGGTGACTCGCTTGTCGGCCACCGGGGTGCCGACTACACTGTGATGCGCACCACAGCCGATAGCGCGGATGTGGTGTTGCCGTTCAGCGTAAGCGTGGTTCGATCGGAGCGCCGGGCCACGGTGATTCTCGCGCCCCCTCGCGATGAGCCGGGCCTGCCAGTCGCTCTTCCTGCTCGACCGCTGGATCTGGACTGCGGGCGGGCGATTTCGCGGGATCTTGGCGTACCTTTCGGCAAGGAGATGACGTTATGGCTGTTGCCGTCGAACTCGATTTCCCCGGCGCGACGATGGAGCAGTATGACCAGATCTTGGAGAAGATGGGGTACAAGCACAGGGGGACCGGCGGGCCGGGATTGATCTTTCATCTGGCCAGGAAGACCGACGACGGGTTTCATGTCACCGATGTGTGGGAGTCCGCGGGGCAGTTCCAGGAGTTCGCCCAGACCACCATCGGGCCGCTGAGCCAAGAGGTCGGCATCACCACTCAGCCCACCGTCACTATCCACGAGCTCCACAATTATTTGACCCAGGGAAGCTGAGGCGACACCGCCGGCCGCGGGTACCACTCACGGCCGGCGGTGGAGGTCAGGTCGTCGCCGCGCGCAGCGCTTGCGCGAACCACGTGAAGACCGGGGTCAGATCCGGTTGTTCGGGCCAGCCGTTCACGCTGCCGAGCAACCGCCAATAGCGGTGCACGCGTGGGTCATCGGCGATGTCGAGCCGTTCGAGGATCCAGTGCCGGAGCGCTGGGTCGTCGGGGCGGTCGAAGGTGCTCGCGTAGCGGGCCGTGAGTGCGTCGAGCACCGGGATCGCGGCCGCGGAGCCGGGGGAAATGCCCGCGGTGACGGCCGCGCCGACCCGGGTGCGGACGGCTTCGGTGAGGTCGTGGTGCAGGCCGGTGGTGTCGCCCGCGGCGCGTTCCCTGGCCTGGTACTCGGCCATGCGCCGGACGGCGTCGCAGAAATCGTTGTCCCGCACCAGTTCCGCGAGTTCCATCCAGGCCGCGAGCTGGTCGGGCGTCGGATCGTCGGGCAAATCGGGCATCGCGGCACGGACGAGGTCGACCATGGCGGGGTTGGCGGCGTAGCGGCCGAAGGTGTCGTCGACGAAATCCTGGATCAGGCGGTGTCGTTCGGCGGCGGACAGGATGGCGAGTCGGTGCATGAGATCCATCTCCGGTGTGGTGGGTTCCCGGGCGGCCACCGCGCGCAACACCGCTCGTCGCACGCGCAGGGTTCGGATCTCGACGTCGAGCGCGTCCGCGTGCGTCGCGGCGACCTCGGTCATCGAGGCCTCGCGGGCGAGCACGCGGCGCACGGTGGCGAGGTCGATGCCGAGGGTGCGCAGAGTGCGGACCAGTTCCAGGCGAGCGAGGGCGGCGGTGTCGTAGCGGCGGTGGCCTACCGGGTTGAGCGTGGTCGGCGCCACGATGCCGCGGTCGGCGTAGAAGCGGATCGCCTTGACCGTCAGTCCGGTCCGTTCCGCGATTTCCCCGATCGTGAACAGCGTGTCGTCGTCCATGTCGCTCAGCGTGCCGTCTCCCCTCGGGGGAGAAGCAAGCCCGGATCGTCGACGACGATGCGGACGCCCGCGCCGAGCAGTTCCGCGGCGGTCAGGCCGAACATGGCGTGGAAGGTGTCGCTGAAATGAGAGGGGCTGGCGAACCCGGCATTCGCGGCGGCGGTGGTGAAGTCGGCGCCGTCGGCGACCGCCCGGCCGACGGCGAGCATGCGTGCCCACACCCGGTAGCGCCGGAAGGTGGTGCCCGCCTGAGCGGAGAACAGGTGCAGCAGGCGGGATTTCGACAGGTGGACCGCGGCGGCGAGTTGATCGGCGGAGATCGCGGCGGCCGGGTCGGCGCACAGGATGGCCGTGGCGGCGGCGACTCGGGGATCCATGCCGGGCCTGCCCGCGCCGCAGGCGAGATCGAGGACGGCGGCGGGCGCGGAGTCGGCGGCGCGGCGGATCAGTGCGGCCTCCTCGCGGTGTCCGAAGCCGAAACCGCCTGCCTGGTCGAGCATCCGGTCCCGGCAGGCCGCGGCGCGCGGCGAGCCGGAGTCGAGGTAGCAGAACAGCATTCGCCCGTCGGCGACGATCCGGTGCGGGGTGCGCGGCGGGACCAGCACACTGCGGATCGTCCGGGCGCCGATCGCGTCGGCGTGGACCGTGAACGGTGTTTCCAGCCCGACCGCCAGGCATGCCACCGACCCGGAATGCCGGTCCAGTCGCAGCGACGGGCCGAGGTAGATGGCGTGCCCTGCCCCCAGCCACACCGTCGCCGGAGGGCTGCACGTTTCCGGAAGTGGCGCTCCACCCATGCCAGCAATGCTTGCACGACAGGTGTCGAACGAAGGAGGGGACATGGTCGGAAAGATTGTCGGCGCGGTGCTGCTGGTTGGTGTGGGTCTGGTGCATGTGGTGCCGGGCGTGGTGGCGTTGGCGCCGGGGCGCGCGGCGGCGGTCTACGGCACGGCGATCACGAACCGGGATCTCGAGCTGTTGCTGCGCCATCGCGCGGTATTGCTCGCCCTGGTGGGCGTCGGATTGATCGTCGGGGCGTTCGTGCCACCGGTGCGGGCGGTGACCATCGCGGCCGGGATCATCAGCACCAGTTCGTTTCTCGTGCTCGCCGCCGTGGTCGGTCTCGGTGATCTCGGCGCCCCGACCAAGCGGGTGGCACGAATCGACGTAGGCGCGCTCGCCGCACTGGTCGTCGCCGCCCTTGTGTTCGGCTTCTCCGGGTGACGTGCCCGAGTGCCGGCCCAGCCCGCCGGCCAAGGGTGAGCGGGCCACTGGTGTCGCAGCAACCCGAGCTGCCGGTCCCTGCTACAACCCCACGAGATCATCACTGTGACAGCTCATTCCGAGCCCTGATCCCAGGTCGCCGTGTCGGGGTCGACGCCGTGCGCCTTGGCGTTGGCGTCGATGAGCGCACTCAGCCAGGCGGTCAGCCCCGGCTCGATGGCGTCGTAGAACGCGGTGTAGTCCGGGTCGGACACGTAGCGCCGCCCGAGGCAGACCTGCATCGCGTGGGTGCAGTCGAAGTAGACGGCGATCGAGGCGCGATGCCGTTCGGCGAGCGCGTCGGCGCGCGGGCTGCCGGGAGTGACGCCCGCGCGCAGAGCTTCGGCCAGGTCGGCGTGCAAGGCGGCGGTGTCGTCGGTGATGCGCTGCCACTCCCCCGCCGACCTGGCCGCGGCGCGCTCGGCGTACTGGGTCCATTGCGGGGTGTCACCCCACCGTTCGCGAGCCTCGTCGACCCAGGACGGCTGCCAGTCCGCGCCGAAGATCGCGACCTGATCCTGCGCGGACAGCAGGATCCCCGACTCCCTCGCCTCGATCATCCGGTCCATGGCCGCGGTCATCCGCTGCAGGCGCAGCGTCTTGGCATGCAGTGCCTCGCGTTGGCGGCGCAGCGTGGCCATGGCGTCGGCGGCGGGCGCGTCCAGCAGTGCGCCGATCTCGTCCAGTGCCACGCCCAGCTCCCGGTAGACGATGACGCGCTGGGCGCGGGCCAGGTCGGCCGCCGTGTACAGGCGGTAGCCGGCGGCGGTGCGGCCGGACGGGTGCACCAGCCCGACCGCGTCCCAGTGGTGCAGCGTGCGCGTCGTGACGCCGAGCAGTACGGCCGCGGCGCCGACGGTGAGCGGTTCGGACACGGTATCCAGTGTGCCGTGCCCGATGACCGTCACTGCGCGGGCGCGTCGATGCCGATCGACCGCAGGTGCGCGGCTTCCGGGCTGTCGGGGTCCCATGGCCGCGCGGCCGTCATGACGACCCGGATGTTCTCCGGAGTGCGGACTTCCAGTTCGACCGAGTTCCACGGCATGAGCCGCGGACCGGTCGTGCAGCCGGGTGACACCGCTTCACAGGCGGCGGCGATCGCCTCGATCTCATTCAGCACGCAGGAGAAACTCACCGTCATGGCGGGTGTGTCGTCCCGCTGTTCGCCCGCGACCAGCAGGACGTCCTGAAAGGCCCAGCGGCGCAGATGGGTCAGCTGACCGGGGACGGAGAACAGATCGAAGAAGCCGAGCGCGCGGACCCAGAAGTCCGTCGACACGGTCAGATCGGCCGACGGCACGGTGACGAACATCGGCATGCCGTACAGGCCGTGGAACGGTTCGGGAGCCACGGCATCGGGGCCGGGAACGGGGACCGGGCTGATCTCGAAAGCGGGAAACGGTGTGCTCATACGGGCATCGTCAACCCTCACGCCGCGTGAGGGTCAAACCGTCGGCCGCGCACCTCGACCAGGACGCCGACCGGTGGGTCGCCGTCCGCCATCGCGCTACAGCGGCGCGGGTGGTTCCGGCGCGGGCTGGCGGGTGGGCAGGGCGCTGACCGTCAATGCCAGCATGACCAGCGCGATACCCGTCAGCTCCTGGATCGTGAGCCGCTGACTCAGCGCGAGGGCACCGACGACAGTCGCGGTGGCCGGGAGCAGGGCGAGCAGCAACGCGAACCGCGCTCGTCCGACCGCGGTCAGCACGACCTGGTCGAGGGCGTACGGCACCGCACTCGACAGCACGCCGACGCCGAGCCCGAGCAACCAGGTGCGCGGGTCGGCGAACACCGCGGCGTCGACGGCCAGTTGCGGGATCAGCACGAGCGGTGCGAGCAGGACGGCCGCGGCCGCCATGCCGACGGCGAGCGAATCCTGTCCGTCGCCGCTGTCGGCGACACGTTTACCGACCAGGATGTACGCCGCCCACAGGATCGCCGAGGCGAGGGCGAAAGCGACACCGACCGGTTCGACATCCAGCTGCACACCGGCCAGCAGCACCACACCGACGGCGACCAGCGCCACCGCGACGAAGTCCCTCGCCCGTCGGGAGCCGAGCGTGGCGACGGCGACCGGGCCGAGGAATTCGATGGCGACCGCCGTGCCCAGCGGTATCCGCGCGATCGCCTCGTAGAACACGATGTTCATCGATAGGGTGACGACGCCGAACCCTGCCGCCACCGCGATGCCCCGCCGCGTCCAGCGGGTCCGCCACGGTCGACGCCAGGCCAGCAGCGCGACGCCCGCCGCGGCGGCGCGCAGCCAGGCGACGGTGGACGGTTCGGTGGTGTCGAACAGGAACACGCCGAGCGCCGCCCCGACATACTGTGAGGTAGCGGCGACGATGAACACCATCGGTACCGACCAACCGGGTAGCGCGCTCTTCGTCGGTTGTTCGGCAGCCGAGATCGAATTCATCCCAGGAGTAATCCACAGCCGACGACGGATGACAACGCGAACCGGCCGCTCGGCGAGCGCGTTGCCACGACCCGTCGGTGTCACAAACCGGCGGGGAGCGGCGTCTGATGAGCGACCGCATGCCGACAGACAGGAATCACCCGTGAGCATGGACTCCGCCACCGAGGCCTTCGTCGCCCACCGCAATCTGCTCTTCACGGTCGCCTACGAGATGCTCGGTTCGGCCGCCGACGCCGAGGACGTCCTGCAGGAGACGTGGCTGCGCTGGGTCGATGTCGACCAGGCCGAGATCCGTGACCAGCGCGCGTACCTGGTCCGGATCACCACCCGCCAGGCGCTGACCCGGCTGCGCACGCTCGGGCGCCGCAAGGAGACCTACGTCGGGCCGTGGCTGCCCGAGCCGCTGCTCACCACGCCGGATATCGCCGAGGATGTCGAGCTCGCCGACAGCGTGTCGATGGCGATGATGCTGGTCCTCGAGACGCTGGCGCCGGTCGAACGCGCGGTGTTCGTCCTGCGCGAGGTGTTCGACCTGGCCTACGACGAGATCGCCGCCGCTGTCGACAAGACCCCGGCCGCGGTGCGCCAGATCGCGCATCGGGCGCGGGCCCATGTCGCCGCGCGCAGGCCGCGCGGCGTGGTGTCCTCGGCGGAGAGCAGGCACGCGCTCGAGGCCTTCGGGCGCGCGGTCGAGACCGGTGACCTACAGGGCCTGCTCGACCTGCTCGCACCCGACATCGTGCTGCTCGCCGACGGCGGCGGTGTGGTCAAGGCCGTGGTGCGCCCGATCGTCGGCGCCGACCGGGTCGCCCGGCTGATGGCTGCCGGGCTGCCCCGGGTCGGCGGCCAGGTGTCGACCGAGCTGGTGCAGATCAACGGCGCTCCGGCACTGGTCATCCGGATCGACGGGATGCTCGACAGCGTCGTCGCGACGCGGATCGACGACGGCTCGATCACCGGTCTCTACGTGGTGCGCAATCCCGCGAAGCTGTCGCGGATCGAGCAGGCGACCACCGTCGCCCGCTGATCCGCGATCGCTGTGTCAGGGCTGTCCGACCCACCGGTCGAGCGCGTCCCGCAGCGCCGGGATCGCGGCGTCGGCGGCTTCGTCGACGGCCGCGGCCCAGCCGACGAAGGCGTCGGGCCGGATGAGCAGCGCGTCGGCCGGACGATCCTCGGTCTTGGCGGTGACGATCTCGATCCGTGGTTCCCGTGCCCTGGCGAGCTCCCGCAGGTCCGCGCGATCGGCGAGGTCGAGGAAGACGGGCCTCGCGGTGCGCAGGAGTTCGGCGACGCTGGTCGTGCCCTGGTCGGTGCGCAGCGTGAGGTCGGGGGCGAAGGTGCCTGCCAGCGGGTGCTGGTCGGCGCCGGGCATCGGGTAGCGGACGTCGCCCGCGGAGATCATGCCAGCCAGGCGGCGCAGCGCGGGTTCGTCGGCGAACAGCTCCTGGAACACCGCGCGCAGGGCGTCGGCGGCGTCGTCCTGGCCGCGCCGCAGCGCCGCCTGCGCGCGAGTCTGCTGTAGTGCCCGTCCGGCCGCGGCGTGCCGTTCGTCGTGGTAGGTGTCGAGCAGGCCGGACGGCGCCCAACCCTGCACGGTGGCAGCCAGTTTCCACGCCAGGTTGACCGAGTCGAGCATGCCGACATTGAGCGCCGTGCCGGTGGCGGGCAGCAGGTGGGCGGCGTCACCGGCGAGCAGGACCCGGCCCGCCCGGTAGCGATCGGCCCGCCGCGCCTGGAACTGGTAGCGGGACAACCGGATCGGCTCGCCGAGCGGCAGCTCGGCGCCGAGCACACGGCGGGCGCTCTCACCGAGTTCGGCGAGCGTCATCGGGTCGTCGTTGTCGTATTCGGTGAGGTCGTCCTCGGTGGTCTGGAAGAACATCGTGCGCACCGCGGGGTCGACCGGGCCCATCGCGAAGACACCACGCTCGGTGCGGGTGAAGCCGGGGCTGATCGGGCCGTGGCCCGGCACGTCGAGGCCGCCGTCGGCGAGGACGGTGACCGAGTCCGGCACCGCGACCACGCCGAGGCGGTTGACCTCGGGAAAGGTGTTGCCGGGGAACGGGATCGCGGCCAGTTCCCGGATCCGGCTGCGCCCACCGTCGCAGCCGACCAAGTACCGCGCGGTCACCCGGTACGGCCCGTCCGGCCCCCGCACGTCCACGGTCACCGCGCTGTCGTCCTGGCTCACCGCGATCACCTCGTGCCCGCGGCGGATCTCGGCGCCGAGTTCGGCGGCGCGCTCGGTGAGCAGCTCCTCGACGCGCGCCTGCGGAATCCCCATCGCGTCCATGGGACCGTCTGCCAGGAGGCTGAAATCGACATGCATGCCGCCGAAGGGGAAGATCGGCGCCGGGATCGGGCTGCCGACCGCGGCGAAGCGGTCGAGCAGGCCGCGGTATCGCAGTACATCCAGGATCCGGCCGCCCAGACCGCTGGCCTTGTGCGCGGTGCCCGGCTCCGCACGCCGCTCCAGCACCACGGGCCGCACACCGGCCAGAGACAGCTCCCCGACGAGCATCAATCCGGCGGGGCCCGCGCCGACAACGATCACGTCGGTCTTCATCTCACGCACTGCGTTTCTCCCGTTTTCGCTGGTCCGAACATCGACGTGCGATTGTGCAGGACGACCGGGGTCTTGCCGCAAGCCCCCGGGTGGGCTATACCTTGGAAGGGGCAAGGAGCGCTGGGCGTTCCGATTCCCCCTTCTCCTGCGCGACGCGGCCGTCGCCGAATTCGCGGTTCCCCGAGATATATCGCTTGTGGCACGACCAGGACGTGCCGCACAATGGGCGGCCGATGCCAGGACCTGCGGAAATCTCACCGAATGGGTGGTTCATGTTCGACGTGATCATTGCCGGGTGCGGGCCGACCGGTGCGATGCTGGCCGCCGAACTGCGGCTGCACGATGTGCGGGTCCTCGTTCTGGAGAAGGAACCCGAGCCGGTGTCGTCGTTCGTCCGCATCGTCAGCCTGCACATGCGCAGCCTCGAGCTGATGGCGATGCGCGGACTGCTGGATCGGTTTCTCGAACGCGGGCGACAGCGTCCGGTCGGCGGTATCTTCGCCGCCATCACCGCATCCACGCCCGCCGGCCTGGATTCCACGCACGCCTATCAGCTCGGCATCCCGCAGCCGGTCGTCGAACAGCTGCTCGGGGAACACGCGATCGCGCTGGGTGCGCAGGTCCGGCGTGGTTGCGCGGTGGCCGGTTTCGAGCAGGACGACGACGGCGTGACCGTCGAGCTCGCCGACGGGGAGCGGCTGCGTGCCCGGTATCTCGTCGGCTGTGACGGGGCGCGCAGTACGGTGCGCAATCTGCTCGGCGTCGGCTTCCCCGGCGAGCCCTCGCGGGCCGAGACGCTGATGGGCGAGATGAAAGTGGGTGTGCCGCAGGAGGAGATCGCCGCCGCGGTGGCCGAAATCCGCGCGACCAATCCGGCATTCAGTCTCGGCCCCTTCGGCGAGGGGATCTACCGCGTCGTCGTCCCCGCCGTGGGGATCAGCGAGGATCGCGCGGAGCCGCCCACCCTCGAGGATTTCCGGCAAGGGTTGCGCGCGATCGCCGGAACCGATTTCGGGGTGCACTCCCCGCGCTGGTTGTCCCGCTTCGGCGATGCCACGCGGTTGGCCGAGCGGTATCGGGTCGGCCGGGTGCTGCTGGCAGGCGACGCGGCGCACATCCACCCGCCCGCCGGCGGGCAAGGTCTCAATCTGGGCGTTCAGGACGCGGTCAACCTCGGCTGGAAACTGGCCGCGCAGATCCACGGCTGGGCGCCGGAAACATTGCTGGACACCTACCAGACCGAACGTCATCCGGTCGCCGCGGACGTCCTGGACAACACCCGCGCCCAGGTGCAGCTGTCGTCCACCGACCCGGGCGCGCGGGCCGTGCGCAGGCTGCTCACCGAACTGATGGACTTCGACGAGGTGAACCGCCACCTGATCGAGAAGATCGCCGCGATCGGCGTCCGCTACGACTTCGGCGATGGCCCCGACCTGCTCGGACGCCGCCTGCGCGATATCGACCTGAAGCAGGGCCGCCTCTACGAGCGCCTCCGGCGAGGCCGCGGTCTGGTGCTCGACCGCACCGAACGGCTGACCGTCGACGGCTGGCCGGACCGGGTCGACCTCATCGCGGATGTCACCGCGGCACTGGATGTTCCGGCCGTCCTGCTCCGGCCCGACGGCTACGTCGCCTGGATCGGCGAGCACCAGCAGGACCTCGACGACCACCTCACCCGCTGGTTCGGCAAGCCCACCGCTAATACGAACATACGTTCGAACACGGGGTAGACTGGCCGACATGTCGCTGCCCCTGCAAGGTTCACTGTTCGACGGTGATGCGGTTGCGCTGGGTTCGATCGAGACGATCCGGCGCACCCAGCTCGACGCGACGGCCTGGGTGGATGTGCTACCCGGCTGGCTGAGCGGCGCGAGCGTCCTCTTCGAGCGCCTGGCCGAACGCGTGCCGTGGCACACCGAGCGCAGACCCATGTACGACCGGGTCGTCGACGTGCCCCGGCTGGTGTCGTTCTTCGGCGAGAACGACCCGCTACCCGACCGCATCCTGGTCGAGGCGCGGGAGGCTCTGACCAACCATTACGCCGCCGAGCTCGGCGAGCCGTTCCGCACCGCGGGCCTGTGCTTCTACCGCGACGGCCGCGACAGCGTCGCCTGGCACGGCGACACGATCGGCCGCGGCGCCACCGACGACACCATGGTCGCGATCGTCTCGGTCGGCGCACCGCGCGCGCTGCTGCTGCGGCCACGCGGCGGCGGGGCCAGCGTGCGATTCACCGCGGGGCACGGCGATCTGCTGGTCATGGGCGGCGCGTGTCAGCGCACCTGGGAGCACGCGGTGCCCAAAACATCACGGCCGGTCGGCCCGCGGATCAGCATCCAGTTCCGCCCGCGCAACGTTCGATGATCGCCGCGCCGGAACAGCCAGGCGAAACAGGCTGAGCAGAAACCGATTACGGGGCGTTCAGCACCGAGAGCACCAGTTCCCGCACCCCCGCGCGCAACCGATCGACCTCACCAGCCCTGGACATCTGCTGCGCGAGTTCCCCGCCGATGATCGACAGCAACAGCGCGCCCACCGTCTCGGCATCGATCTCCGGGCGGACCTCGCGCAGCAATGCGGTGATGTGCTCGGCCCAGAAGGCGTGGAACTCCGCGCTGCGCGGATGCGGGGGCATGGCCTTGTAGGCCGCGATCAGTTCGACATCGGCGGTGACCATGGTCGTCATCGCGTCGAAGAAGGCGAGTAGCCGGTCGGTCGCCGGCGCGCCGGGCCCCAACGGCGGCGGCCCGCTCTGCACCGCGGCCATCATCTCGGCCGCTCCCTCGGCCACCAGCTCGTACAGCAGGCCTGCCCGGCTGCCGAAGCGATGGAAGATGGTCCCTTTGGCAACGCCCGCGGCCGCGGCGACCCGATCCATCGTCACACCCGCCGCCCCGTGTTCGGCCAGCAGCGCGGCGGTGGCCTCGAGGATCGCTCGACGGTTGCGCGCGGCGTCGGCGCGTTCGGTGGGGCGTGGGTCGGGCATCGCATCGCTTTCTCGGCACCGGCCGATCCGTTGACAAGTTGACCGCCGGTCCATATCGTTCGATTTATCTGGACCGGCAGTCAAATTATGGAGTTCTGATGCAGGCAATCGTAATGACCGAGACCGGCGCGCCCGCGGTACTGGTGGCGCGCGACGTCGACGAACCGCGACCGGGTGACGGGCAGGTCGTCATTCGCGCCGAGGCGATCCCGGTGCTCTACCCGGAGACCATGGTGCGGGCAGGCGCGTTCCCCTTCCCCGCACCGCTGCCCGCGGTGTTCGGGTTCCAGGCGGCGGGGACGGTCGTCGAGCTCGGCACCGGCGTGGACCCGGCCCTGCTCGGCGCCCGGGTCGTCACCGACACCGGCGGTTCCGGCGCGTACGCCGAACTCGTTGTCGCCGAGCAGGCTTCGGTGACCGTCATCCCGGACGGCCTGACCATTGAGCTCGCCGCCGCGACCCAGATGCCAGGGTCGGTCGCCTTGGCCCTGGTCGCCACCGCGGCCCTCACTCCCGGCGAGACCGTTCTGGTCGAGGCGTCGGCCACCGGCGTCGGCAGCTGCCTCACCCAGCTGTGCGTGGCACACGGCGCGCGGGTGATCGCGACCGCGGGCGGGGCGGACAAGGCTCGCCTGGCCCGCGCACACGGCGCCGCCGAGGTGGTCGACCATGCCGTGCCCGGCTGGGCCGATCAGCTGCGCGAACTCCTGGCCGGCGACACCGTCGATGTCGTCTTCGACTCGATCGGCGGTGACTCGCTGAGCCCGCTCCTCGACGTCATCACCCCGCTCCGCGGCCGCATCCTCAGCTACGGCTGGCTCGCGGGCGCACCGGCCCAGCTCGGCGCCGTCGACCTCATCCTGCGCGGCCTCACTCTCACCGGGTGCGCGGGAACCGCGTGGCTCGGCGAAGTCGCCCGGCAACGGCAGGCCGCACTGGCGGCTGCCGCGCGGGGTGAGCTGGCCGTCGGGATCGACTCCGTGCTGCCGCTGACCGATGCCGCTGCCGCGCATCGCAAGCTCGAGGAGCGGTCCGCGCTCGGCACGGTGCTGTTGCGACCGTAGGCGACGACCGGCACGTTTGTACGCCGTGCGGCGTTGCGCTCCTCGCGGGTCCGCAGAATCGGCACGTCTGCATCGACACCCATTCTGTGGCTCAGTGATTCACGCATACTCGATGAGGCGGAGTAGCAGCGGACCAAGCGGGGTGGCCGAGATGACGTCCAGCAATGATCGGGAAATTCTGCGTCGGCGCGCGGAGCAGTTGCTCGCGAAAAACCGGACGGCGCTCGGTGATGTTGCACACCGACCATCTCGCCGGTGCCCTGGCCAAACCGTTCCCGACCCCTTCACCGAGCCCGCACCGCCGAGCACCGAGGCCGAGCGGGAACGCTACGAGCTGACCATGCGTCAGCAGTTCGTCGCGGTGACGCGGGCCAGGGACTCCGTGTGGCTGAGCATCGTGCGGGGGTGACCTGCCGGGCGACGGCGGGGCGGCGGCTGTGGGTTGTCGGGGGCTGGTCGTAGGATCCGGGCATGGGGAGTTCACTGATGGCGCATGTCCGTTCGTCGAACGAGCTGACAGCGCGGTGGTGCCGGACGTTCGGGGGCGAGGACGCTGTGGTGTCGGCGGCCGGGTTGTGGCCGTTGCTCGCAGTACTGGCCGGCGCCGCGAGCGGCCCGGCCAGGGCCGAACTGGCAGCGGCGGTGGGGGTTCCGGCGGAGCAGGCGCACGCGGCGGGGCTGGCGATGCTGGCATCGCTCGACGCGTCGCGGGAGGTGTCGACGGCGATCGGCGCCTGGGTACAGCCGGGGCTGCCGTTGCGCGACGACTGGGTCGCCTCCCTGCCCGCGGGCACCGTGGGGACACTCGACGACCCTGCCGCACTGGACAAGTGGGCGCGAGAGAAGACCGACGGGTTGATCGAGAAGTTCCCGGTCCCGATCTCCCCGCGCACCCTCTTCGCGCTGGCGACCGCGTTGCTGGCGCGCACACGCTGGGCGACGCCGTTCGACCCGATCCTGTACACGCCCGAAACCGGGCCGTGGCAAGGGCATCGGGGCCCGGGGCTGTACCGCGGCACCTATCCCGACGGCACCGTTTCGCTCCTCGGCGACGAGGTGACGCGGGTAATCGTCACCGGGCGTGGCGAACTCGACGTCCACCTGCTCATCGGCGCGGGTACTCCAGCGCAGGCCGTCACCGCGGGCCTCGCCGCGCTCGACGGCGCTGTCCCGGTGCGCACCGACCTCCCCGTCGGCACGACCGCGCCCTGTCTGACCGTCGAGCGGCGGGAAACCTACGGTGGCCATGATTCCGTGGCGCTGACCATGCCGCCGTTCGAGGTCGCCGCCACCCACGACCTCACCCGCCATGCCGGGCTGTTCGGTCTTTCCACCGCGCTCGACCAGACCCGAGGCCATTTCCCCGGGCTCAGCCCGGCGCCGCTGGCCGTGGAGGCCGCGGGCCAGAATGTCGTCGCCCGGTTCGATGCCACCGGATTCGAAGCCGCCGCCGTCTCCGCGGTCGCCATGGCGCCGGGCGGCGTTCCGCAGCGGAGCTGGTCGACGATCACCTCGGTACGCATCGATCGGCCCTTCGGGTTCGTCGCGGTGGACCGGCCGACGGGACTGGCCATCGTCGCAGGTCAGGTGACCCGCCCACCACTGGAATGGGTTCGGCCCACAGCCCAGGAACCCGCGCCGAGGTGGTTCCCCGGCGCCCCGCGGTGAGAGCGGTAATCGCGATTGCCGATCCCGTTGCTCGGCAACGGGATTCGATTTCGCTGCCGTAGGTCGTATCCTGGTAGAGGTCCGCAATCGGTTGCACAGGGGGTCGTGGTGATCGTCGTTGTCGCGGACGAAACCGAACTCGAAAGCGCAGAAGAGGTCGTCGGCGCGGCGATCCGGGACTTGGCGTCCGCGGTGGGCGGTGTCGCGGTGTTCCGGTGCCATGTGCCGGAGAGCCGGGGCGGATCGGTCGAGGTCGACGCGCTGGTGTGCACACCGCAAGGCGCCACCGTGGTGGAGGTGAAGGGGTTCACCGTCCGCCAGGACGGCACGCTGGCCACCCCGCCCAACGGGCCGTGGACGGTCGGCGGTGAGGAGGCAGCGCTCTATCACGCGGTGCGCGTACCGAATCCGTTCGTCCAGGTCCGGCGGCAGGTGTTCGCGGCGAAGAACCTGCTGCAGCAGTCCGGGATCTTCGGGTGGGTGAACGCGGTGGTCGCGCTGGTCCCCCAGCCCGGATCGCGGATCGCCCTCGAAGAGGCACGCATCGCCGACGGATACCGCGCCGTCCTCGTCCACCGCGACGACTCGACGGCACTGCACGAGTACTTCCACGCCGAGACCGGGCGCACGGTCCGGCTCAGCGTCAACGATGTGCGCCGGGTGTTCGCGGCACTGAACCTCAGCCACCTGCTGCCCAGCCGGGTCGCGTTGGCGGATCAGGGTTTTCCCGCGCGGCTCGATCCGTCGACCACGAGCAGGCCCGCCACGGCGGCCTCGATCGAACTCGGTGACGCCGAGGAGACCGGCGCTGCCGCAGGGTCCGGGGAGAGTGGTTCGTCGCGGGTGAGTACGCGGCTCGCGCAGGCGAGTACGCCCGCTTTTCTCGCCGCGATCGATCGGCTCGCGCATCGACCGCGCGCGTCGGCGTCGGCTGAGGTGCCGGAGGCAACACGCAGTCACGAACAGCGTTCTCCCGAACAAGAATCCGGTGCCGAGGAGCGATCCGTGACCACGTCGGCTCCGGGAAGCGCCGAGGTGTCCGTAGGCGACACGGCCGGTGTGGTTTCACCTTTGGCCGGATTGGTGAGTGTTCCTGCCGCAGCGGAGGATTCACAGGAGGCGGCTTCGCAGAACACCTCAGGCTCGATCGGAACCCCCGACGACAGCGCAACTGCCGCCCCGCTGGTGGATCACGAGGACGCAAGTGAGGCCTTCGCAGCGGAAACCACTGCGGTTCCATCGATCAGCACGGAGGAAACCGGGCCGGCTGAGGAAGAGCCGGGCGACGGAGACGACGACGCGAATAGTCCGTCACCCGACGAAACAACCGCTGCAGCAAAGAACCCGAGCGAAGGCGCTACCACTGTCGCTGCCGAGCCGGCCGGCGTCGAATCGGCAGGTGTTGTGTCACTGACGAAGTCGGCCGCCGAACCCCCGGCTGACACCGACGACGACCCGGCCGCCGACGGCAGCGCCGCGAGCGAGGTTGTGAGCGGGGAGATTCCGCCCGAGAACGATCCCGTCGACGCATACGAGTCGGAGGGATACGACGATCCGGACTACGAGCCATGGCCCGCGGACGAGGATCCGGAATACTCGGGCCGCGAAGCGCCGGGTGCCGAGTACGCGGCGCCCGCCGCCGCAGCCGCGGTCGGCGCCGCTGCCGGAGTAGCCGGGGCCGCCGCGGCATGGTCGTCGCACGACCGCGATCCGGCATACCGCGACACCGCACAATCAGCGGAGCAATTCGACAGCTCCGACCACTGGACCGACTGGGTCGAACAGGACCGGACCTCGGCGCGGCCGACCGCGTCGAGCCGGTCGCGGGAGCGGGGACAGAACAGGTCGACCGGGACGTCGCTGCTCGAACGGTGGCGTAATACCCCGGTGCGGGAGCGGGGCGAACGCAAGCAACCCCGGATCCGGATCGGCCCCGGCGTGGGATTGATCCTGTTCATCGTGCTGTTCGGGGTGGGGTTCTTCGCGATCACCGCGGTACAGGCGAGCCGGTTCGAGATGGCGGACTACGACCGGATGTGCGGCGACCGGAAACCGTTCCCGAACGCCGCCGAATACCAGCGCGACGGCGCGCGGCCGATCTATCTGTCGGGTGATCTCGCCACGATGGTCGCCACCAGCGATTCCAGCGCCTGGCATCCGGGCGACACGTCGTCGGTCCAGCTCATCGCGTGCATGCAGCAGGTGAGCCTGGGCGATCTGGTCCAGACCTGCCAGCTCCCGCCTGCCCCAGGCACTCCCATCGGCCGCACCGTCAACCTGTTCCGGGCCACCTACGAGATCACCGTCTACGAACTGCGCACCGGACGCGAGGCCGGGCGAGCGATCATGATCGGCGAACGCTATTCGGCCGACCCCGCGAACACCGACCCCGACCGGTGCCGCGCGGCCGCCGACGCCCCGGATACCCTCGGCCGCCGCCTCGGCCAGCCGTCGACCGCACAGGTCACGGGCTTCCTCGCACCACTGGTCCGCGCCGACCGCTAGACCGAGTTGACCTCGAGCGCACTCGAGGTAGCAAGATCACCGTCGTGCCCCGCGCACACCCGACACCACGCCACCCAGCGTCGGTCGTGCCTCCGCCGGTTTCCCGTACACCTACCGGCGGAGGCCGTCGGGATCACCGTCAGAGATTGACGCCGAAGTCCCGGGCGATGCCCTCCAGACCGGACGCGTAACCCTGGCCGATGGCGCGGAACTTCCACTCCGCGCCGTTGCGGTACAGCTCGCCGAAGACCATGGCGGTCTCGGTGGACGCGTCCTCGGACAGGTCGTAGCGAGCCAGTTCCGCCCCGTTGCTGCGGTCCAGCACGCGAATGTAGGCGTTGCGCACCTGCCCGAAGGACTGGCTGCGGTTCAGGCCGTCGTAGATCGAGACCGGGAACACGATGGAATCGATCGTCGCCGGGGTGTTGGCCAGATCGACGTTGATCACCTCGTCGTCGCCCGCGCCCTCACCGGTCCGGTTGTCACCGGCGTGCTCGATCGCGCCCTCCGGCGACTTGAGGTTGTTGAAGAAGACGAAGTGCCCGCTCGAGACGACCTTCTTGTCGGCGCCGAGCCCGATCGCGCTGGCGTCGAGATCGAAGTCCGTTCCGGTGGTGGTCCGCAGGTCCCAGCCGAGGCCGACCGCGACCGCGGTGAGGTTCGGCGCCGCCTTGGTCAGCGAGACATTGCCACCCTTGGACAAACTGACACCCATACCGATATCTCCCATCGATCGTCGCGGCACGAAAAGTGCCGACCGTTCGCACACTAGCACGTGCCACTGTCTGGTTTACCGTAAGCCGACGACACCGACGTCCGAAACCAGCTGGTGGATAGGCGAATTGGTGGCCTGCGCCGCGACCACCCGGTGCGCGAAGTCGCACCGGAAACCATACAGTGGCACGTGTTAGTGTGATGCGTATGCCTGATGGTGAATCAGACCAGGAGGGATCTCGCGGCACGCGCGAACCTCGACATCCCGAGTGCGCGGCCGCTGAGCGCGGCCCCTCGGAGGCCGACGCATGCTGACCGTCCTGAGCGTTATCGCCGGTGTCGCTGTCGTTCTGCTCATCACCGCGTTGACGGGGTACTTCGTTGCCCAGGAATTCGCGTACATGGCGGTGGACAGGTCGCGACTGAAGGCGCGCGCCGAGACCGGTGACAGTGCGGCCGGGCGCGCACTGGCGGTGACCCGGCGGACCTCGTTCATGTTGTCGGGCGCCCAACTCGGTATCACTGTGACCGGTCTGCTCGTCGGCTATGTGGCCGAGCCGTTGATCGGGCGCGGGCTCGGCGAGCTGCTCGGCGGGGTCGGCGTGCCCGTGGCCGTCGGCGTTGCGGTCGGCACCGTGCTCGCCATCGTGTTCTCCACCCTGGTGCAGATGCTGTTCGGTGAACTGTTCCCGAAGAATCTCGCGATCGCCCGGCCCGAGCCGGTGGCGCGCAGGCTGGCGCGCTCGACGACGGCCTACCTCCGCGTATTCGGCTGGCTGATCCGGCTTTTCGATCAGTCGGCCAACATCTTCTTGCGGTTGCTGCGGATCGAGCCGGTCCACGATGTGGAGCATTCGGCGACCCCGCGCGACCTCGAGCACATCGTCGCAGCCTCTCGCGAGGCGGGCGAACTGCCCAGGGAGCTCTCGACGCTGCTGGACCGGATTCTCGATTTTCCGGCGGAGAACGCCGAGCACGCGATGATTCCGCGGGCCCAGGTCGACACCGTGCCGGTGGACGAACCGGCCGAACAGGTCCTGGCCCGCATGGGGTCGGGACACACGCGATACCCGGTCGTCGGCACCAGCAGTGACGACCTGCGCGGTGTCATCCACCTGCACGATCTGCTCGGCGGCCCGGTGACCGGCACCGCGGGCGACCGGATGCGTCCGGCGCTGCTTGTCCCCGGGTCGCTGCCGCTGCCCGAGGTATTCGCCCGGCTCAGTGCCGCGAAGGAAGAGATGGCCTTGGTCGTCGACGAATACGGCGGGTTCGCCGGCATCGTCACCGTCGAGGACATCGCCGAGGAACTCGTCGGTGAGATCGCCGACGAACACGACTCCGGGATCGCCGAGATCATCGCCGACGGTGAAGGCTGGCTCGTCGCCGGTGACCTGCACCTCGACGAAGCCGAACGGCTGCTCGACCTCGAACTGCCACACGGTGACTACGAGACCATCGCGGGTCTGGTCATCAGCGTGTTCGGCGGGCTGCCGCAGGTGGGCGACCACGTGGAAATCGCGGTGCCGTCCAGCGGCGCCGACTTCCTCGTCGAGCGGCCCGCGGCGGCGCGGACGGTTCTCGCCGAGGTCAGGGCGGTCGGCAGACACGTTCCGTCGTCGGTGTCGCTGACCCTCCGATCCGAGCGAGGCGGCGATGAGTAGTCCCTGGGTTGTCGTCGCGGTCACGATCGTGCTGATCGCGGCCAGCGCGTTCTTCGTCGCCGTCGAATTCGCGCTGATCGCCGCCCGGCGGCATCGGCTCGAAGACGCCGCGCCGGCCAGCCGGTCCGCACGGGCCGCGTTGCGCGGTTCAGCCGAGTTGCCGGTCTTGCTCGCCGGTTCCCAGCTGGGCATCACCGTCTGCACGCTGGCGCTGGGCGCGATCACCAAACCCGCTGTGCATCACTGGATCACCCCGCTGATCGAGCGGCTCGGGGCGCCACTGTGGGTGGCCGATGTCGCGGGTTTCGTGCTGGCGCTGATCGTGGTGACCTTCCTGCACCTGGTGGTCGGCGAGATGGCACCGAAGTCGTGGGCGATCGCGCACCCCGAGAAGTCGGCTACCCTGCTCGCGCTGCCGATGCAGCTGTTCATGACCTTCACCCGACCGGTACTGGTCGCACTCAACCACGCCGCCAACTGGTGCCTGCGCAGAGTCGGCGTCACCCCGGTCGACGAAGTCGACGCCGGACAGAATCCGGCAGGCCTTCGGCACCTGGTCGAACACTCGGCGACCGTCGGCACCCTCGACGAGCGATACCGCGGAAACCTGACCAGCGCACTGGAACTGGAACAGCTGACCGTCGGCGACATCGTCGCACCGAACACCGCGCCGAGCGCTGTGCCGCCGGACGCCGATACCGCCGCGATCCAGGCCGCCTCGCGCGCCACCGGCCACCTGCGGTTGCTGGTCCGCGATCGCGACGGCGTGCGCGGTGTGGTCCACGTCCGCGACAGCCTCACCGCCGCGCCAGGCACCACCGCGGGCGAGCTCATGCGGCCGGTGCTGGAAATCGCCACAACGGTGCCGGTGTACGAGGCGCTGCGCACGATGCGCGAAACCCGCAGCCACCTGAGCCTGGTCACCAGTCCCGACAGTGCGGAGCTGGTCGGCCTGCTCACGATCACCGATGTCCTGGAACGGCTGCTGCAGTCCGCCGCCGAAATCTGATCCAGGCTCGACGAGGCCGAACCCGGCGACCGATCACAGGATCGGCAGGTCCGGCGGGAGCTGCATGGCGACCGCGATCAGCGAGTGCACGCGGGTGGCGATGATGTTGAGCAGTCCGTGGATCTCGACGGGCGCGGTCTCGGTGACGGTCTGCAGGTTCCGCAGATCGTCGTCGAGGCGAGCGAGGACTTCGTTCATATCCCTGGGGCTGCTGTTGAGCGCGGTCGCGATCTCCTCCAGCGGTATGCCTTGAGCTTCGAGACGCTGGATGAGGTGGATACGTTCGACGTCGGCGGGGTTGTAGAGGCGGTAGTTGCCCGCGCTCCGTTGGGCGGGCGCGAGCAGGCCGATGCTGGTGTAGTGATCGATCGTGCGCGTACTGACTTCGGCACGGGCGGCGAGTTCACCGATCTTGAGCAAGGCTTCGGTCATCACGGCCTCCTTCCGCAGCAGAAGCTAACCATACAGCGGCACGTGCTACCGTCGCTAATGCGCACCGCTGGCAGGCAAACCGTACAGTGACACGTGCTACTGTCCGGTGATGACGACGAACACCCTGGCCAGCTCGGTGACCACGGATCTGGCGTTGCTGCCGGGCTTTCTGGACCCGGTCAACCTGCTCAACTCCTTCGGCACCTGGATGCTGCTCGGTCTTCTCGTCGTCGTGTTCGTCGAGTCAGGGGACAATGCCGAGGCGGGCGAACCCATCCACTCGTGAGTGCTGGATGAGATCCTCCTGCGCACCAAGACAATTCGCGCCGGGTGAAACGCAGACGGCCGCGCATCCTCGAGGAT